>CAMNAT010000036.1 GCA_946531785.1 uncultured Oscillospiraceae bacterium | reverse complement strand
CCGGCAACAGAGGGAACACAGCCTTCAGAAAAGGCTACACCGGCTCCGTTCGACCCAGGCGCGCAGCCGACATCGGCACCGCAGGGCGGCGGCAGCTCAACAGAGGAAGTAACTTCTATATGGAGAGCATCGGATAACGGCGCAAGCATAAGCGCGGGCACAGTATTAAAGGCAGATTGGCTCAAGCTTATAGGTAATGGCGTTGAGTACAAGGCAAGCAACCAGACAATAGGCGGCGTAGGCTTCTCAGGCAAGGTAAACGCTCCTTCGGGACAGACAGCTCCGACACTTGCAGAGAACGGTCAGAACGGCGCGGCTCTGCAGTTCATCCCCGATAAAGACGGCAAGATCAAGGTTTACTTTAAGCTCAACAACGGCAAGACCTTCTATATTACAGACGATAAAACTACAGTTATAGCGTCACATGAGAACACGACAGGCGCAAGTGAATATACAACACTTTCGGCAGATGTTAAAGCGGATAATGTATATTTTGCGTTCGCGGACGGCTCAAACGCGGAGTATTGGGCAGCTGAGTACACATACCAGAGCAGCTATTCAGATGACGCTGAGGACGATCCGGAGCCGACACAGACACCGGAGTCAACAACTGCACCGGCTGAAACCGGCGCACCGGCAACACAGGCACCGACAGAGCAGCCGGATAACAGAACATGTGTGAAGATAACAGCGACATATGAGAACGGTGTACTCAAAAATGTTGAGATAACAGAGGATTTCAAGGTTTCGGATATCACGGCAGCTGAGAACACAGACGCAACAAAAACCTTCTATTGGGAGTCATTGGAGAGCATGAAGCCGGTAGCAGCCGAAGCTGCTCCGGCAGATCCGACAGAAAAGCCGACACCGGAGCCGATAGACACAAGCAAGGCTGTAACTCCGGAAACAGTAGTTGATGTAACGAACGGCGTTGTATGGAGCGCGAACGACATCACGCAGGATACATATAAAGAGACTATCAACCACAACGGACTCTATATCGGCGCAGATGACAGCACAGACACAGCGGGCAAGGACACCGGCGCAGTGGTTGTTGAGTCAGCAGGCACAAGCGGCAAGACTGTTGCCGGCACAAAGTACACAAACAGGATAAAGACAGGCGGCTCAGGCAATTATGAGACAGGTGTGCGGAGCTTCTACTTTGCGGTAAGCGATGACTGCACGATGCTTCTGGATGCTGTTTCATCAAATTCAGCGCAGAACAGGGATGTTGTAGTTATCCATGGTGACACAGTTGAGCATCTTACAGTTACGGGAACACCGGCGCAGTTCAGCGTAAGCCTTGAGAAGGATGAAAATGTTGTTATCTTTTCAGCAGACGGCGGACTCAATGTATACGGCATAAAGCTGACGACAGGCGCAGCTGAAGGCGGCGAAAGCGGAGGTACAGATACCCCGTCAGCAACGGCAAAGCAGCTGCCCAAGGATACGCTTATAACCTTTGATGCAGCCGCGGAGGGTACAGGAACAACATACACGGCAACTACGGTTTTTGGTGACTACCTGACTATTATCTCCAACGGTAGTGAGATGAAGCTGACTGCTAACAACAAAACCATAGGCGGCGTGGATTATACATCACGCTTGCAGCTTGGCAGCGGCGGCAGCGGCATCTTCAACAAGGATGGCAGCCCAAAGACAAAGGCTGTATCTGTAACACCGGCAGTTGATGGTACTCTCACAGTAGCATTTGCATCTGCCAGCTCAGATGTATCAAGAGCTGTTGCTGTGAAGCAGGGCAACAGCGGAACAGAGCATTCTGAAACAGCAGATGGTAACGGCAATACGATAAGTGTTGAAGTAACCGCGGGAACACCGGTATATATCTATTCACAGAGTGAAGCTGTAAATGTTTACGGCATTATCTTAAACTAAAACAAAACAGACAAAAAGGAGCTCCGGAAAAATCCGGAGCTTCGCTTTTTATACCATATAATGCTCTTTTCTGTACTTGTTCGGTGATGAGCCGACGATTCGCTTGAACACATCGCCGAAGTAATTGCTGTCGTGATATCCGCAGTAGGCGGCTATCTCGGTGATCGAGTACTGCGTTTCCATAAGAAGCTCGGTAGCCATCCTTATGCGGATGTTGTTGAGATATTCCCTGAACCCGAAGCCGGTAACTGTCTTGAACCGCTTTGAGAAGTATGTGGGGCTCATATACGCGAGCTTTGCCATCTGTTCAAGTGTTATCTGCTGGTTGTAGAAGTTGAACATGTACCGGCAAACCTCCTGAATGCGCTCCTCATAGACCGTGATCTCCTCCGCGGTGGGGGAGGTGCTCTGCTCGGCGATCTGGTTGAGACCTATAAGAAACCGTATGATATCAGCTTTCAATATATACTGAGCATATACATTCGTGTTGTTTATGTTGTTTTCCGCCTTATTTAAAATGTTGTTGAACTTGTTGTGCTGTGAATCTGTAAGATGAAGCTTTTTATGAAGAAAGACCTTTGTCAGATCGTCTTTATTGAAGGCGCTGCCCAGTGAGTCGAGAAATGCATCATTAAAGGTTATGAGGTACCGGGCATATCTCAGATCCTGATCTACAGGCTGTGAAAGATGCACATCGCCTTTATTTACGAATATGACATCATGCGGCATAACATCGAGAAGAGTGTGATTTAAAATATACCGTCTGTGCCCGTCAAGAAGATAAAATATCTCATAATATTCGTGCATATGGGACTTTGTCATACCTTCGCCGGTGTCGGTTACGATCCTTTCCACAAAATAATCTCTGTTTTCCGGAAGCATGCGATGGACTCCTTTCTTTACGCTTTGATATATAATAACATAAAAGCTTTTGGAAGTCAATAAAATTTGTTAAGAAAAATGACAAAAAATCTGTAAAATTTTTTAAATAAGCCCCATATTCCTTTAAAATACGAATAAAAGGTGTAAAAGCTTTCACAAATAAAATGTAATTGAGGAGCTATGTTACAAATGTGGCAAAACACGAAATATATATGATAAATTACTGAAATATTGACATGTTGACAAAAAAACTTGATGTGCTCTTATTAATATTGTATAATATACACATGGTATTATGTATTACAAGGAGGTTTAAATCATATGGCTTCTAAGCAGAAAAATGAAAAAAAAGGTATAGGCGGTTGGTGGAAGGGTGAGATGCATAAGCTCTCAAAGAGCAAGTTCCTTATGCTTCTCATGATTCCGGGATTGATATATTTTATCATCTTCCACTATATCCCGATCGGCGGTCTCATAATCGCGTTCAAGAACTATAAGCCCGGTATCGGCATGTTTGCGAGCCCCTGGGCGGCTGACTTTGGCTTAAGGCACTTCATCAGATTTTTAAGCATCCCGGATGTGTGGAATTACATCTGGAATACCATAGCGCTTTCGCTGTTGCACATCATATGGCTTTTCCCGGCGTCGATCATACTCGCGCTGTTTATAAACGAGCTGCGTAATGTGCATTTCAAGAAGGTAGTGCAGACTATATCGTACCTCCCGCACTTCGTATCGGTAGCGGCGGTTGCAGGTATGCTGACGCTGTTCCTCACATCGCAGGGAACACAGGCAGGCTCGGCGGATCTTTCAAACGAGGGACTTCTGAACCAGCTGCTCTTAAAGATGCATGTTATCCCCGAGGGTATCTCATTCCTCGACAAGGCTCAGTACTTCAGAACGATCTATATCGCGTCTGATGTATGGCAGAGCGTGGGCTGGAGCGCTATCATTTACATAGCGGCACTCTCAGGCATTGACCAGGAGCTCTATGAGGCGGCGACAATCGACGGCGCGACACGCGTTCAGAAGATGTGGCACATCTCCGTACAGCTTTTGAAGCCGACGATCGTTATCCTCCTCGTTATGCAGGTCGGTAAGATCATGTCACTCGGCTCGGATAAAGCCCTCCTGCTCCAGAGACCTGTTACATACCCGAAATCGCAGATACTTTCGACCTATGTATATAACATGGGTATCGGAAAGGGTGAGTTCGACTATGCGGCAGCGGTTGGCTTATTCAACTCGATAATCAACGTGCTTCTTGTTATCCTTGCGAACTTCGTATCCAGGAAGCTTACGGAAACAAGTCTTTGGTAATAATTAAGGAAGGAGAAACAGATAATGGTAAAAGATAATTCGATATCAGCAAAAGTCCTTGATGTCATAATTTACATCACACTCATATTCCTTATGATAGTCGTACTGTATCCGATCATTTACATATTCTCGGTATCGGTATCAAGTCAGCAGGCATATGAGAGCGGCAAGGTAGTGTTCCTTCCGGTAGATTTCAATATTGAAACATATAAGATAATCTTCGAGGCGGGTACGGTTCCGCGTTCCTTCCTCAATTCGGTATTATACACGGTAGTATATGTTGTTATCTCGCTTTTCTTCACAACGACGATGGCATATCCTCTTTCGAGAGCGAAGGAGAGAGTGCCGTTCAAGAAGCTGATCTCAACGATAGTGGTATTTACGATGTTCTTCCATGCAGGTACTATCCCGAACTTCATACTTGTAAAGAACCTCGGACTTATGAACAGCATGTGGTCACTCATACTGCCGATCGCGATCTCAACATATAACCTCGTAGTTATGCGTTCATTCTTTGAGAGCATTCCGGAGAGCCTTGAGGAAGCGGCATTTATCGACGGCGCAAACGAGATCCAGATATTCTGGAAGGTAATGCTGCCGTTGTCAAAGGCGTCACTTGCAACTGTAGGTCTTTTCTACGGCGTTGCTATGTGGAACTCATGGTTCACGGCTATGCTGTACCTGCAGTCAGATACAAAATATCCGTTGCAGCTCATCATCAGACATATAGTAATGCAGAACCAGATGCAGGCAGAGCTTGCGGCAATGGGTGATACCGCAGCGGCTGAGAATGCGACGAACACAGAGAGCTTAAAGTACGCGACACTGTTCTTATCTATACTTCCGATGCTTATCGTTTATCCGTTCATCCAGAAGTATTTTGTTAAGGGCGTAATGGTCGGCTCAGTCAAGGGTTAATAAGGAGGTAGTGTTATTATGAAAATAAAAAGAATAGTTTCAGCGGTTCTTGTATCGTCAATGGCACTCTCTCTTGCGGCATCCTGCGGGATCAGACAGACCGTTGAGGTCGACGATAGCGGCAACAAGACATATATATATAAGTTCAACATGTACACCCAGAACGAGAATGAGTATCCTACCGGAGAGACATTCTATGATAAGTTCTTAAAGGAAAGGTTCCATCTTAAGTTCGATTACGACAGGATCCCGAGAACCGACTGGGAAACAAAGACAAACACATATTTCGCAGTAGGCAGCGAGCCGGATGTAACTATCGGCGGAAAGCAGCCTAACTATAACACATGGGCAAAGGATATGTATCTTGCGCCGATAGATATTTCAAAGCTTCCGAACTGGTGCAAGCTCTGGGACGGTGTAGAAGGCGGCGTTGATACTGTCGTTTCGCTTGCATCCGCGGCAGACGGCAAGCTGTATTATCTCCCGACTGTTCGCCAGGAGAAGGTACAGATGTGCTGGGATTACCGCAAGGACATCTTTGACGAGTTGGGACTGGAATTTCCGCAGACTGCCGATGAGTTCTATGCGGTAGCTAAGAAGCTCAAGGAGAAGTATCCGAGCTCTGTTATCGTTTCGTCAAACGGTCAGAAGGAGGGCGCGGCTCTCACAGGCTTCTTCCAGATGTTCTGGATACCCGAGCTCATCCTCCAGACAGAGTCGTGCGTTGACCCTGTAACGGGCGAATTCGTACCATATGCGCTCACAACAGATAATGCGCGTGAGATGTATAAGTTCATCAATAAGCTGTATAAGGAAGGTCTTATCGACAAGCAGATCATGTCAGTCGAGAAGGAGGGCTTCACAAAGCTTAATTCCGAGAATAAGGTATTCCTTACATATAACTATGTATATAACATCAAGGACTTCACAAAAAAGAGTGAGGGCGGCAAATGGGCATGGTCACCTGATATGGTAACGGCATATCCGGAGAAGGGTACTATTTATAAGAAGGATCCGACCTTCTCAAACTGGGGTCCGGCATTCAGCGCAAAGCTTGCACAGGATCCGGAGAGATACGATGCTATACTCGCATATTATGACTGGTGCGCAACCCCTGAGGGTCAGCTCTTTACTACATACGGTGTAGACAAGGAGATGGCAGACAAGTACGGCATAGAGCCGAGCTATGAGATGGTAAACGGCGAGCCTGAGGTACTTGACGGCTGGTATCATGAGGTATCGAACACCAAGGGCACAAAGGTAAGCGAGAAGTACGGCACCATCATGAACACCTTCATAAAGCATCCGAAGAGATTCCAGGAGGCGCGCGGCAACGAGATCGACAAGCTGTGGGCGGCGCTTATGGAGCATGATAACTATTATGCATTCCCTGAGTTCGCAATGCGCTATACCGATGATGAAGAGGATGATTACACCGATATCGTAACATCGCTCGATTCAAAGCGTGATGAGTACATGGCAAGATTCTTTATGGGCGAGAGCGACCCGAACAATGATAATGACTGGAACCAGTATATCAACGATATGAAGAAGGTAGGCCTCGACAAGTTCTGTGAGCTCCAGACAAGAGTTTATGAAAGAACAAAGGCAGAGGTAGATGCCAAGACAAAAACACAGGCATCGACAGACAGCGAAGATTGATCAATATATCCGAGAAGCCGAGGGAGAATATCCTCTCGGCTTTGCGGGTGTTCAAGGGTATAATTTTGGAGGTATGATTTAATGAGAAATTATAAACTTCGGGCGATCTCAATGCTCATCACGACCGCTATGCTGCTGTCATCTGCGTCGGGGGTGCTTGCCGCGGAAGCGGAGATCACCACAGAGCCGCCTGCTGAGGAAGCGATGACAGGAGCTGTCTTATCAGATGCTGCGGCATCTGCTGAGGAAGCGGAGTCGGTGGAGGATGAGGAAGCGGCGGAAGAGGAGCTTTCAATAAGCGCGCTCAAGCCGACATATACCGATTCCGAGAAGATAGAGCTGGCGCTCAAGCGCCTTTCGCTCATAAACTTCACAGAGGAAAAGACAAAGGTGACCACGGTCAGCATGTATCTGCCGACCTTGATAAACCTTTCCGATGATAATGATTATGACGCGGATACTGTAAGCGTTGAGTGGTCATCATCCGATGAGGAATGGCTGACAAGCTCGGGCGAGATCGTAAAGTATGAAGATGACGGATCTGTGCACTATGTAACGCTTACGGCGACCCTCACAGCGGGCGAGGAGAGCGTAACAAAGGAGTTCAAGGTAGCGATCAGGCCTGATGAGGAGGTAAAATCCTTCCCGGGCGCTGAGGGCTACGGAACGCAGACCCGCGGCGGTGCTTACGGCTATGTATACCATGTTACATCGCTCGGTGCGGACGGCCCCGGCACTCTTAAGTACGGTATCGAAACAGCTACCGGCGCAAGAACGATAGTTTTCGATGTGGGCGGCACGATAGACCTCACATCAGTCGGAAGAGCGCTCAACCTGAAGGGAAAGAGCGGCAGCAACGTAACGATCGCCGGACAGACAGCTCCGGGCGAGGGCATCCAGCTCAAGGGTTACGGTCTCAACCTTTCAAACGTCCATGATGTTATTGTTAGAAACATAAGCATCAGGATCGGTAATGTAAGAAAGGCGGGAGACACATATCAGTCCGACCCGCTCAGTGTAAGCGGCTCAAACAAGAGAGTCGTGCTTGACCACCTGACCTTCTGCTGGGCGGTAGACATGGGCTTCCGTGTCTATGGTGAAGAGATAACAATGTGTAACTGTATGATATCAAAGGGTATGTACTGGAACACACAGCACGAGAAGGGCAAGCATAACTATGCGGGCATGTTCGGCCCCAAGTACGGAAGCTTCTACCGTAACTATATTGCGGACTGCGGACAGCGCGCACCGCGAATCATTGATAACGAGTATATCGATGTAAGAAACAATGTGATCTCGGATTCAAAGTATACCTTTGATATCTGTAACTATGAGTGGATGGGTGCGAACACGAAATTCAACATCTTGAACAACATGGTCCTCCGCGGCAACCCGGCACAGGGCTCGGCGGACGAGGATTCGGATTCAAACTCGACAAAGACAGGCTCTTTCAAGTATTTCCAGGGGCGTATCTATTCCGGCGGTCTGTTCACTTACACGGCAAATAACTATGATAACACCGAGGATGCGCGTAATCTTAAAAACGGTGTTACTCAGGTAGAAGGCGGACTCTGGCAGGATTCGATAAAGCCTAACACCGCAGATTCAAAGAAGGTGGGCGAGGAGCTTTCACCGTTCACAAACAGCGGCTATTCATATATATCGGAGGAGTGGCGCGATATACTGTTCCCCGGCGATATGAGCATGGATGAATATGACTATTCTCATGTTTCAAAGCAGGGCAACACTCTCGTTCCGTATCCGTTCGCTGCGGCATCAGTAAAGACATATTCCGCGGAGGAGGCTGCAAAGCTCGTTCTTGAAAATGCCGGCTCACGCGGCCGTTTCGGCGGCGATATCCTCACAAGAAGATATCTTGCTGAGGGCAGAACGAGACTCAAGGTGCTCTCAGACTATATAAAGGGCGCGGGCATCTATGGCATAGAGCTCCCCGCAGATTATGAGGGCGACACGGCATACGGTCTGCCGGTGCATGTACAGACAAAGTACATCGACAAAAACGGTATGACGGTATGGGATATAGACGGCAAGACAGTAACGGATCCGTCAGAATATCGGGATGATCCGGAGACTGTGAAGTATGTTACGACAGCGGACGATCCGGCAGATCCGACTCATCTCAACAGCCTTTATGTACGCAACAAGGAAACAGGGGATAAGTACCTCTTAAAGCTCTATGAGTACAAGGAGGGCGACGGCATCTACGATTCCTTTGATGTGATGAAGGCGGACGAGGAGCTGCTCATAAAGCCGGATAACTACGGCACAATGGCAAACGGTCTTGACGGTATGCATTACAAGTACGGATATGTGCTTGAGTGGTGCGACTGGGGCGATGGCCCGGGCAACTATGACCATAAGACAAGCACCGTTACAGACGGTAATATCGGAACAGATATAACCGATACCGAGTGGGTAGATGAGGACTGGCCGCAGCTGCCGACGGTATACCGCAACGGCGACTGGGATTCAAACCGCGACGGCATCCCCGATTTCTATTGCAGACTTATGGGATGGCCGCTGAATGATGATGACATCAGCCGCGAGGACTTCTTGGGCAGAGGCTATACAAACCTTGAATACTACATAAACGATTGCTGCGCGGGCGATATGCCGTCAGAGGAGATCAGCAATAACGCGCCGGTAGCGGCTGAGAATGTACGCGACGGATCGACCCGTTATGATACGCACACAACTCATGAGATACTGTTCAATACTGTACAGAGAGCAAAGGCGAAGATATATCTCTGTGAGGGCGATTCATTTAATGAAGAGAATGCTAAAGAGATCCCGCTCAATCAGTATTACGATTATGACGCTGACGATCTGAAGTATGAATACGATCCGACAAATAAGGATGATGTCGAGCCGATCCAGAGCAACTATCTGAAGCCGAGCGATTTCGATACATACTTCTCATATGTGTTCGACAAGCTGAAGCCGGCGACAACATATTCATATAAGATAAAGACATATAGCGACTCCGGCACTGAGTCGATGGGGGATCAGGTATACACCTTCACGACTCAGGCGGTATCAGAAGGAAAGCCGACAACGCCGAGAGTTACAAAGTGCATCCCGTTCGACCGCCAGATCACTGTCGAGTTTGAGCCGGGCTCAGTTCCTAAGTCATACGATCAGAGGACATATGTTCCGTCAAATGCGAAGGTTGCCGAAAAGAAAACATATTATATGACCTACATCGGTAATAACGATTATGACAAGTCCACAGATCATTATCTTATACGCTACAGCGAGAACGAGGACATGAGCGGCGCGAAGGAGATCACCCTTTCACCGAAGTTGACAAGCTATGTCATCACCGGACTTGAAAACGGTAAGAAGTATTATATAGATGTCCGCACCGTAAGCGGCGATGGAACGGAATCTGATTGCGCGGTATATAACACGAAGCAGATCTCCGAGACCGGCAGTACCGATAAGGACGGTAACCCCGTATATTCGGTATACGGCATACGCGCGGAGAACGGACATGTAGTGGAGTATTACACAGGCTATGACGATGTGATCTCAAAAACACCGTTCGAGCCGACAAGATATTGCCTCAATGTTGACTACGCAAAGGAGCTCGAGGAGCAGGGGATAGGCGAGGGCGAGACAACGAAGTTCACAACTATCTTTGCCGATGTGCTCGACTGGTACATCTACACTCTCGGCGGCATCCCGATCCCGACAACACATCAGGATACAGGCAAGCCGATCCTCATGCTTCGCGACGATAACCATGATCACGGCTTCACGTATGCGAAGAAGTTCGATACACCGCTTGAAGGCAAGGGCACTATACATTGTAAGCTGCTGATCCATGACGAGCAGCTTGACCCGATGAACCAGTCACCAGAGTTCAGATTCTATCTCCAGCAGGACAACTCCGTAGATACGGATGCTGCCGAGCAGGAGGAGGACGAGGACAATGCAGATAAGACAACGATCAACCAGTCGGCTGCGTTCGGTACTATAATCTCCATCACCTTTACAAAGAACGATATCAAGGTGAACGGTGATACTGTATCAAGATATCAGGACGATGTATGGTATGATCTCATGCTGAAGCTCGATGCGGATGAGGGAACCTTCGATATGTACCTCAACAACAAGCTCATACGCGCGGGACTTGAATATAACGACGCTGCGACCTCAAATACGATCGCGCGTTGGCAGGTAAGCTCAAGACTTGCGGGTACCGAGGATGTATATATCCAGTATCAGTATGCATATTCCGGCTGGGATGATCCGGATCCGAATGCGACACCCAAGCCCGACACTACCGTTAAGGAAGGCACATCAGGTGCAGCCGGCGGCGGTGGCGGCGGAGGCGGCGGTGGCGGCGGAGCCGCAGCAACACCGACTGCGACACCTGAGCCGGAGGCGACTGAGACGCCTGCAGAGGAGCTTGCTACCGAACAGCCGGGCGAGGCAAGGAGCTTTAAGGATATGTCAGGCTATGTATGGGCAGACGAGGCTGTAGCCGAGCTTTCAGCCCGCGGCGTGGTGAACGGCAT
>CAMNAT010000035.1 GCA_946531785.1 uncultured Oscillospiraceae bacterium | reverse complement strand
TAAAAAAGCTTCTGGAGATGAAGGATAAGGACAAAAAGGGCGAAAACGGCTCTATCGGCACATCCGCGACGCGCAGCACGATAATCGACGGGCTTGTGAAGAAGGGATATCTTAAGGAGCAGGGCAAAAAGCTCATCTCAACTCCATTGGGGCGCGAGCTGTACCGAATCCTGCCGGACGAGATAAAAAAGGCGGATGTCACCGCCGAATGGTGGGTGATACAGGAGGATATCCGTTCCGGCACCGCTGACAGCAGCGCGCTTGCTGAGGATGTTCTGGCGACCATAAAGCGTATAATCTCCGCAGAGCATCCTGCGGTGGATAAGAGCGTTATGCCGCCTCCGAAGCAGTATAAAAAGAAGAGTGCCAAAAAATCAACAAAAAGTTAGTAAAAAGCTATGGACATTTTGGTAAATTTGTGGTACAATATAATTTACTAAAATAATTTAATGAAAGGGTGATATATATGAATCTTGATATGCTTCATCCCGCGGATCAGCTGGTAATGTTCATGGAACGCATCTACGGGTACGGAATGACAACCACCTCCGGCGGTAATCTTTCGATACTCGATGATAACGGTGATATATGGATAACACCGGGCTCGATCGACAAGGGAAGCTTAACAAGAAAGGATATGGTATGCATAAAGCCTGACGGCACTATAGAAGGCATTCACAAGCCGTCGAGCGAATACCCGTTCCATCAGCATGTTTATAAGACAAGACCGGACATCAAGGCGGTGCTCCACGCGCATCCGCCGGCATTGGTAGCGTTCTCGATAGTCCGCAAGCTGCCGCACACCACAATGATACCTAATATAAGGTTCCAGTGCGGTGAGATCGCTATGGCAAAATACGGACTGCCGGGCTCGGACGACCTTGCGGCGAAGATAAGCGAGGAGTTCGATAAGGGCTTCAACACCGTTATTCTTGAAAACCACGGTGTGGTTATCGGCGCAAAGAGCATGTTCGACGCATTCAAGTCGTTTGAAACGCTCGATTTCAGCGCGCGTATCGAGATCGACGCGCATAATATCGGAACACCCAACAGCCTCACACCGGAGCAGATCGACTGGTACAAGTCGCGTCAGCATGTTGTTATGGACGAGTTTGTTTCAAACAACATCACCAGCGAGGAGAAGGAAGTACGCCGCGACATGATCAAGTTCATCCGCCGCGCGTATAGGCAGCAGCTGTTCACAAGCACACAGGGCACATTCTCGCAGAAGCTCTCGGACGGCAGCTTTATCATAACCCCGTCGGGCGCTGACAGAAAGTATCTTGAGCCGGAGGATCTTGTAAAGATCAACGGCAACTATAAGGAGATGGGCAAGTTCCCGTCAAAGAGCGTAAGGCTGCACAGCGAGATATACAAGCAGCAGCCGCATGTAAGCTCGATAATCATCGCGCATCCGCCGTGCATGATGGCGTTCGCGGTAACGGATGTGCCGCTCGACTCGCGTACTATCCCGGAGAGCTATATCCTTATGCGAAATATCCCGAAGCTCGATTTCGGCTCGAATTACTTAAAGCCGGAGGAGACCGCGGCGGTATTCAAGGAGAACACGCCTATCGCGCTCATCAAAAACGACTGCGCCATCATCACCGGCTCAAGCCTTCTGAATGCGTATGACCGTCTTGAGGTGGCGGAGTACAGTGCGCGCGCGATAATCGCAACGCGCGACCTCGGCGAGCTCGTAGCCATCAATCAGGAGGAGATCGACGATATAAATATCGCATTCCATCTGGCAAGATAAAAGAGAATTGCGGAAGCAAAAGGATCGTTCACATGCGTGAGCGGTCTTTTTTTGTTTTTTAGGTAGACAAAAGGAAAAAAATATGCTATAATTCCGATAATAATGTTTATATAAGGAAGTGGGAGATAAAATGATCATCATAATGCTTGACAATGCGGCGCAGTCTGAGATTGCCGCGGTCGAGGAAAAGCTTACAAGCATAGGCTTTCAGACTCATCCGATATACGGTGAGAAAAAGACCGTAATAGGCGCTATAGGCGACAAGCGGCAGATCAGCATGAGCGAGGTGCTCATGATGCCGGGTGTCGAGAATATCGTGCCGATCATGCGCCCGTATAAGCTCGCGTCAAAGGAGCTGAAGCAGGAAAAATCCGTGATCGAGATCGGTCACGGCGTAACGATAGGCGGCGAAAAGCTCGCCGTATTTGCGGGTCCCTGCGCTGTAGAGAGTCGTGAGCATTTTTTGAAGATGGCAAGGATCGTAAAGGCAGCAGGCGCGAATATCCTTCGCGGCGGCGCGTTTAAGCCCAGGACATCACCCTATGCCTTTGGCGGACTTGAGGGCGAGGGCTTAAAGATAATGCGCGAGGCAGGCGATGAGCTCGATATGCCCATCTGCACCGAGGTCATGGACACAAGGGATGTGGATCTCGTGGCGGAGTATGCCGATATAATCCAGATCGGAGCGCGGAATATGCAGAACTTCAAGCTGCTGCGCGAGGTCGGCAGGCACAACAAGCCGATTTTCTTAAAGCGCGGGCTTGCTAGCACTATAGACGAGTGGCTCATGGCGGCGGAGTATATCATGAGCGAGGGCAACGATAATGTTATCCTCTGCGAGCGAGGGATAAGGACATACGAGAATTCAACGCGCAACACCTTTGATGTGAGCGCGATCCCCGTAACGCAGGAGCTTACGCATCTGCCGATAGTTGCAGATCCGTCGCATGCGACAGGCAATTACAGATATGTTGCGGCGGTGGCACGCGCCGGAGTTGCCGCGGGTGCGGACGGCGTTATGATCGAGGTGCACGACTGCCCGAAATGCGCCGCGTCCGATGGACCGCAGTCGCTGAAGCCGGAGCGGTTCGAAGCGCTCATGAAGGAGCTCAGAGGTATAGCTGCGGCAATAGGAAGAACGATCTAAAAGGGGAATGGTATTATGCTAGGATATATGGGGCCTGCGGGGACATTCTCACAGCAGGCGGCGCTTGAATATTCAGAAGGGAAAGAGGCACTGAAGGAGTTCCCGACGATAGCGTCGGCTATAAAAGCAGTGGATAAGGGTGAAATAGAGCGGTGCATCGTGCCGATCGAAAACAGTCTGAACGGCAGCGTCACCATGACGCTTGATACGCTTGCGTTCGATTGTGATGTGTTTATAACAGACGAATATGTTCTTGACATCACCCAGAATCTTGTTATAAAAAAGGGCGCGAGGCTCGAGGATATCAAGACCATCATGTCACATCCGCAGGCGCTTGGTCAGTGCGCGAAAATGCTTGAGGCTGACTTTGCGGGGATAGAGCTGCGGGCGGTGTCGTCAACGGCTGAGGCTGCAAAGGAGGTATCTCTCGGCAACGGCACAACGGCGGCAATAGCAACGCTTGCGGCGGCAGAGCTCTACGATCTTGAGGTCGTGCGCCGCGCGTGCAATGACGAGAACAACAATCGCACAAGATTTGTAGTGATCGAAAAGAAGCCGGTGCTGCAGGTGTCAGAGCGTGATAAGAGCTCGATAGTATTCGCGACCGAGCATGTGCCGGGAAGTTTGTACCGTGCGATCGGACTTTTGGGCGAGGAAAAGATAAACATGCTTAAGATCGAGTCAAGACCTATGAAAAACGAGCTTGGAAGCTATGTTTTCTTCATAGACATTGAGGGTAACGCAGATGACGCAAATATTTATTTTGCGCTTGATAAGGTAAGACAGCATTCGCTTTTCTTTAAGTTTCTGGGCAGCTATCACTATTGATGCAAATATTTGCTTGAAACTTTTAAAATAATTTATAAAAAAGTAGTGACAAATGCAAAAAAGTGTGATATAATCAATTATGTATTGTTATAAATATATATAGTTGGAAAGAGGCGTTAAGTTTATAATGAAAAAGATATATGTAAGCACAGCGGCGGCTGTTATGGCGGCGGCTGTGTCAATGGTAAGCGTATTTGCCGCAGTCGGCTCGTCGATAACCGTAAAGACGGATAAGTCGGAGGTATCGTATACATATAAGGCGGGCGATAACAATGAGGCAAAGGCGGATGCGTCAAAGCTCTTCGGCAATTTCCGCAATGCTTCAAAGGACGATTTCACAACGGAAAACTTTACGATCACAAGCAAGACCCAGAACGGCAGCAACATCGAGGTAGCGCTGCTTGTGGAGGCGGCTGCTGTTTCAGAGGATTATTCACCGCTTGATTACTACAGCTTTGTTATAACGGCGGAGAATGGAGATGTTCTCTATGACAGCGCAGCAGAGGGCGCTTCGGATGTATCGGCGACATCAAAGGAGATCCCGTTCGGTAAATTCAACACGCAGTACACGACCGATACCAAAAAGTTTGCGGTCGATTATAAGATAAATAGCGATGTAGCGGCAAAGATAGATGAGGAGACCTTAGCAGGGGTTACTGTATCTGTTATATCGCATATCGTAAAAGCAGTACCGGCGGCAACGGATGCTCCGGCAGCAGAGGCGGATGACTATACCGTTGAGGTAGCGGCATCTGATCCCGAGGAGGTAGTAGCGGCGGCATCGACAGCTACTGCAGCTCCGGCGGCAGCAGCGTCACCTACACCTGAGGCGATCGAGGTAAATGAAGTAAAGAAGGTATGCGGCAAGGATATGACCGCAGGAAGATATCTTGTAAGCGGTAACGGAATAGTAAGGATAGAGGGCGCAGACGGCTCGCTCAAGAGCGAGACGACAGTGACTGACGGCAGCAATAGCGGTGTAGACGGCGTCGGCGCGTTTGTTGCATCGATCGTAGACGGTGATATTATCACAGCGGCTCCGCTTCCCGGCAAGGAAAAGCCGTTGGTGAAGTTTGAAAAGACAAATTCCCCGACATCTCCGGCATCGGCAAGTGTTGCGGCATCAAACACAAACACAAATGCAAATTCAACCAAGGCTGCGGCAAAGGCTACAGCAGCTCCGACCGCTAAGCCAAAGACAGCATCGAAGTCTAACCCGAAAACCGGCGAGGACAGCGCTGAGATAGCATGGATCTGCAGTCTGATGGCTGCAATGGCTGCCGGCGTTGTAGGTCTCGAGATCGTCAAGAGAAAAAAAGTAAACTAAAAGCATTATAAAGAATACGGAAAGGATTTGGTACGGGTGAAACGCAAGCTCACACTTATTCAAATCCTTTTTCTGTGCGTTTTTATAATATGCGGCGGTATTCTCGTCAAATATTATCTGGAAAAAAACAGCACAGAAAAAGAGATGGAGGATCTGCGCGAGGCGCTTGTCCTGCCAGACCGGAATGCGGAGGGTGAGGATGATGCTCCCAAGGCAGAGACCTGGGAGGCGGACGGGATACTGACTCGCTACCACAGCCTGTATGAGCAGAACAATGATATGGCGGGGTGGATACAGATAGACGGAACTGTTATAGATTATCCTGTGCTTTATAACGGCGAGAGTAATGCATTTTATCTGCACAGAAATTTCAATAAAGAAAACAGTGATGCCGGCATCCCCTTCCTTGACTATCAGTGCGACAGGGCGGGCAATAGTGATAACATGATAGTTTACGGCCATAATATGCGTAACGGCACAATGTTCCACGATCTGCTGAAATATGCCGACCAAGATTTTTATAATGAGCATAAATATGTCCGCTTTGATACGGTTTATAACAGGTGTGTGTACGAGGTGTTCGCGGCGTTCCGCGTGAGGGTCGGGAGCAAGGACGAATTCAGGTACTATGATTTTATAAATTCAGATACCACCGAGGCTTATGATGCGTATGTTTCATCATGCAAGGCGCACAGCCTTTATGATACAGGTATAACACCGTCGTATCGGGAGAAGCTGCTGACGCTTTCGACCTGCTCATATAACTCGGGCAATGAGCGGTTTGTGATCGTTGCAAGACTGACCGAAAAGATATGAATACAGAAGTGTCCGGCATATGAGAAAAATGTCGGACGCTTTTTATATTTCGACAAAGGATTTAACATAGTCCGCGGCGAAATCTTCTTTGCAAACAGCGAAAGGAGACGGTGTCGGATGGAAGTTACACTGATGGCAAAGCACAGACTTGTGGTTATGCGGATATACGGAGAGATAGACCACCATATGGCGGGCGAGATAAAAAAACGGGTGGAGCGCGAGATAAAGAGCACCGGAGCGGTGAACATAGCTCTGGATTTCGGCGGAGTTACCTTTATGGACTCTTCGGGTATAGGGATGATCATCGGAAGATACCGGACGGTGCGTGCTCTCGGCGGGAGCCTTATCATTTTTGACGCGTCGCAGCAGGTGTTAAGGCTGATCGAGATGGCGGGTATAAATGATCTTGTGCTCATAAGCGACACTCTGCAGCATGGGATAAATATGATGAAAAGCGGGAAAGGAGCGCGGATAAATGCGTGACAGGATGAAAATGACCATTACATCGAAGCCGGAAAATGAGCGATTTGCGCGCACGGTGTGTGCTGCGTTCATGCTTCCGCTCGATCCGACAGTCGAGGAGATGGACGAGCTGAAAACAGCCGTCTCCGAGGCTGTGACCAATTCCGTTATACACGCCTATGACAGCAACGATGGCGAGATAGTGATAGAGGGCGAGATCGACGGTGAGTGGGTTACATATATGATCCGTGACAGCGGCTGCGGGATAGCGGATATAGAAAAAGCGCGTGAGCCGCTGTTTTCGGGCAGCGGCGATTCGGAGCGGTCGGGGATGGGCTTTTCCATAATGGAGGCTTTTTCCGATGAGGTGAGTGTCGAGAGTGAGGTGGGCTCCGGCACGACGGTAGTGCTGAGAAAGAAGATATCAGCAAATGCCTGATAATATAACGCTCCTGGAACGGGTGAAAAATGGGGACAGCAATGCCAAGAACGAGCTGGTAGAAAACAATATGGGTCTTGTCTACAGCATAGCGAACAGGTTCGTAAACCGCGGCTGCGAGATGGAGGATCTTGTACAGATCGGCGCGGTAGGACTGATAAAGGCGGTCAGAAAGTTTGATCTTTCGTTCGGTGTGCAGTTTTCTACATACGCTGTTCCGCTTATAATAGGCGAGATAAAAAGGTTCATCCGTGATGACGGCGCGATCAAGGTCAGCCGGTCGGTGAAGGAAAGGGCAGCGCGGGCGCGGCGTGCCGAGGAGGAGCTGCGCTGCCGTCTCGGCAGAGATCCGACGATAGGCGAGATCGCATCGGAAACGGGGATGGACGAGTGGGATATAACCGAAGCGTTTGAGGCGTCTCTGCCACCGGAGTCGCTTCAGGCGGCAAATGACGATGAGGATCCTCTTATAAACAGGATATCATCAGATGATACCGAGGACAGGATCGTGGATAAGGTGTTTTTAAAAAACGCGCTCAAAGGTCTTTCTGACCGCGAGCGGGATGTCATTATTCTGCGGTATTTCAGGGGCAGGACGCAGACCGAGACGGCGGAGCTGATCGGTGTATCGCAGGTGCAGGTCTCCCGCATCGAAAAGAAGGCGCTACTAAAGCTCAGAAGCAATGCATACGAGCAATAGAAAATTGTAAAGGAAGGTACATATGAAAAAGTATTTGGACGAGATAAACGCGGTCATAGACCGCGGCAGATATAAGGATACATGGGCATCGCTGCAGCAGTACGATGCTCCGGGATGGTATCGTGATGTGAAGTTCGGCATATTTATACATTGGGGCGTATATTCCGTTCCGGCGTTCGGCAGCGAGTGGTATTCGCGCAATATGTATATACAGGGCAGCCGCGAGTATGAGCATCATATAAAGACCTACGGCGCGCATAAGGATCACGGCTACAAGGATTTCATACCCATGTTCAGGGCGGAAAAATTTGATCCGGCGGCATGGGCGGAGCTTTTCAAGGCTTCCGGTGCACAGTATGTAATGCCTGTGGCGGAGCATCATGACGGGTTTCAGATGTATGAGAGTGAGCTTTCGGAGTGGAACGCGAAGAACATGGGACCTATGCGCGATGTTCTCGGCGAGCTGTTTTCGGAATTCAAAAAGCGCGGGCTTATCTGCTGCGCGTCAAACCACAGGGCGGAGCACTGGTTCTTCATGGGCAACGGCAAGGATTTCGATTCAGACATAAAGGAGCCGTTAAAGCGCGGCGACTTCTACTGGCCGGCAATGCCGGAGCCGCAGCATTTCGATAAATTCTCCGAGCCTGTGCCGACAGATGAGTACCTTGAGGACTGGCTATGCCGCCTGTGCGAGATCGTTGATAAGTACAGACCTAAGATGATCTATTTCGATTGGTGGATAATCCATTCCGCATTCGGACCGTATCTTCGTAAATTTGCGGCGTATTACTATGACCGCGCCGAGGAATGGGGAGAGCGGGTAGTCATCAATTATAAGCATGACGCATTCCAGTTCGGAACGGCGGTGCCGGATGTTGAGCGCGGACAGTTTGCGGAGGCAAAGCCGTATCTCTGGCAGTCCGATACCTCGGTTGCAAAGAATTCGTGGTGCTACACTGAGAACAATGACTATAAAAAGCCGGAGCAGATCATATATGATCTTGTGGACATCGTGAGCAAAAACGGCAGACTGCTTCTGAATGTCGGACCAAAGTCTGACGGAACGATACCGGCTGAGGACGAGCAAATCCTGCGCGAGATCGGAAAGTGGCTCAAAATAAACGGCGAGGCGATCTACGGCTCAAGGGTATGGCGTAAAAGCGAGGAAGGTCCGACAAGGATAGCAGAGGGACAATTCAACGATGCCACAGACAAGGTGTTCACTCATGAGGATTTCCGCTTTACCGTAGGCAACGGATGTATTTATGCTATATGCATGAATATGTCAGGCTGTGACCATATCTGCATAAGGTCACTTGCCGAGTCCCGGGATGCCGCAAAGCCCGATTTTTACGGGATCATCGGATCGGTGGAGCAGCTCGGATGTGACGGCTCATTGGAGTGGAAGCAGGATAGCGAGGGACTCAGGATAAAGACAAAAGGAACAGACAGCGCAAAGCCTGTGGTATTTAAGATATGCCTGGCTTGAATAAAGCTGCTGATGATCAATACAAACAAAAATGGGGCTGTCTGCTTGAGACAGCCCCATTGATCATTTGTGAACTCAACACATATGATCATCTCTCATATGTGAATACTTCGTGAATCTCGTGGTCATAGCCATCATAGAAGCCTGAAGGCATACCGAGGATTATTCTTGCGCCTCTGTTATAGAGAACAAGCATCTGGTTCTTATCCTTATCAAATGTCAGACCCTCGATCTCACCCTGCTTGGTCACATCATCAAGAGTCTTTTCCTCTGTAACTGAGCATGTTGTGCCCTTATCCTCTATTACTGTCTTATAAACGTGGTCGGGCGCATCCTTGTCAGCGTCGCCGTCGTCAGAGGTTATGTAATATGCTCCCTCGTTATACGCTATACCCTGGATAAGCTTCGGAGACGGGTCCATTTTGATCTTGTCCATATATGCTCCGCTCTTGAGATCATATCTGTACAGGTACTCGCCTGTCTCATCCATTGCCCATGAACACATGATAACTGTACCGTTGTCGGGATTAACAGCTATACCCGAGCACTCTGTCTGACCGCTCTGAGGTTCAAAGTTGAAGGTGCGCTTAAGCTCGAGAGTATCAACATCATATATAGCGATCTGGATATTGCTTGCCTTGCCGTCAAGGAACAGCTCAACTCCGCAGTAGATCTCATTATTATATACATCTATATCACCGATGTGATTTACCTCACGCTCATATCCCTTATCAAAAGGCTTTGTGTTCTCGGCGATCTTTTTCCAGTCCTTGTCGTATTTGGTAAGTGTCGTTGAGCCGCTTACATAGTAATAATCGCCCTCGCTTGCTACACCCTGTCTTCCGTCTACCTCGTTTGAGGAAAGCAGCTTATAGCTGGCTTTCGGCTCCTCGGTCTTTACCTCAGCAGTTTTGACATCTGCTTTGCCGCAGCCTGCAAGCGCTGATATTGCCAATACAGAAACTGCCGCTATCAGAAAGAAATTCTTTTTCATGATTGATACATCTCCTTTGCTTTATTGGCTGTAAGCCATATTTTCTCCATTATAGCATATTGTTTCCGGTTTGTCTATACGGAAATTGCAAAAATAGTCCGAATTTCATGCTTAAGACTACTCTGAAATAGCGTTCGCGATAGCGAACGCTATTTTTGCGCGGTATTCTTCAGTGTTTAAAAGCCGTTCCTCATCGGGGTTGGTTATAAATCCGCATTCTACAAGAACCGCCGGAGGTACGGGATCCTTCATCAGGAACAGTGAGTCGGATGCGGTCTTTACCGCATGCGGCTTCGCGCCTGTGAGGGATGCGATGCATTCCTGTATCCTTTTAGCCGTTTCCTCGGCTTCGGGGTGGTTTCTGGCATAAAAAACATGCAACCCGCCGGCTGAGCTGCTGCCGAAGGCGTTCATATGTATAGATAAAAACAGATCTGCACCGCTGTTGTTTACTATGTCGCGGCGGTTGTGCATATCCGAGACCTTCATTTCGTGTATAGTCTGAGCTGTGCTTTCATATATACCATTGTCACCGGAGCGGGTGAGAATAACAGTTGTGCCGCGGCTCTCCAGTATCTCCTGTAATTTAAGAACTATATCAAGATTTATATCCTTTTCCTCCGTGCCCGAAGCACCGACCGCGCCGCCGTCGGGCGCACCATGTCCGTGGTGCGGTTATGCTTTAAAAACAGGGATTTTTATGGAGTAGCCGCTGTGTTTGTATGTGAAAATTAAGTTTTTATGGAATGAAATCCGAAAAACATTGACAAAAGAATGTTTTGGTGTTAAAATGCATATTTTATGTCGGGAGAGCTGGCTGCGCTTCTGTTGGGAAAGTATAGAGCATGTACTTAAAAATGTGATTTTTGTAAAACTTTCGTGTAAATATGCACTAAAAATATCGAAAAAAACAGTTGATTTTAACACTAATATGTGATACAATGTATCCATATCAATAAAAGGGATGATGATATGGAACGGAAAATAATGACCTTTCTGAAAGAATGGCAAAATAGTTCACACAGAAAGCCACTGATCTTGCAGGGAGCGAGGCAGGTCGGAAAAACATATTCTCTGCTTGAATTCGGACGAACCTGCTATGAAAATGTCGCATATTTTAATTTTGAGACAGCTCCGAGGCTTGCGTCTGTGTTTGATGATGATATAAGTCCGGATCATCTGTTGCCTATCCTTTCACACATATCAGGGCAAACTATAATAAAGGAAAAGACTCTTATTATATTTGACGAGGTACAAAGGTGTGAACGGGCGCTCACATCTCTGAAGTATTTTTGTGAGAATGC
>CAMNAT010000034.1 GCA_946531785.1 uncultured Oscillospiraceae bacterium | reverse complement strand
GCGCACGATCGTAAGATAGTATGAGCCGAGGATCATGTCCTGAGTCGGTACCGTTACCGGGTGGCCGTCCTGCGGCTTTAAGAGGTTGTTTGCCGAGAGCATGAGGAAACGCGCCTCTGCCTGAGCCTCGGGTGAGAGCGGTACATGGATAGCCATCTGGTCGCCGTCGAAGTCGGCGTTGTATGCCGTACATACCAGCGGATGCAGCTTGAGCGCTCTGCCCTCAACAAGGCGCGGCTCGAATGCCTGGATACCCAGACGGTGCAGCGTAGGCGCACGGTTCAGAAGCACCGGATGCTCCTTTATAACATCCTCAAGCACATCCCATACCTCCGGGCGGGTGCGCTCTACCATTCTTTTTGCGCTCTTGATGTTATGCGCTATACCGCGCGATACAAGCTCCTTCATAACGAACGGCTTGAACAGCTCTATAGCCATCTCCTTCGGGAGACCGCACTGGTATATCTTCATCTCCGGTCCTACGACGATAACCGAACGGCCGGAGTAGTCAACACGCTTACCTAAGAGGTTCTGACGGAATCGTCCCTGCTTACCCTTCAACAGGTCTGAAAGCGACTTCAACGCTCTGTTTCCGGGGCCGGTGACTGTTCTGCCGCGGCGGCCGTTGTTGATGAGCGCATCCACAGCCTCCTGCAGCATACGCTTCTCGTTGCGGATGATGATATCCGGCGCGCCGAGCTCTAAAAGTCTCTTGAGTCTGTTGTTTCTGTTTATAACACGACGGTAAAGGTCGTTGAGGTCTGAGGTCGCGAAGCGGCCGCCGTCGAGCTGTACCATAGGTCTCAGCTCCGGCGGGATGACCGGGACTACTGTGAGGATCATCCACTCCGGACGGTTGCCGGATACTCTGAATGACTCCACTATCTCAAGACGCTTTATGATGCGCGCCTTCTTCTGTCCCTGCGCGTCCTCAAGCTCAGCCTTGAGCTCCTCAGACAGAGCCTCTACATCAATATCCTCGAGCAGGCTCTTGATGGCCTCCGCGCCCATGCCGGCTGTGAATGCCTCTCTGCCGTATTTTTCAAGGTACTCGTTGTATTCCTTATCCGAAAGGATCTGACCCTTTACAAGGTCGTTGTTTACGAGATCGTCATTTACATATGTTACTATATATGACGCGAAATACAGGACCTTTTCAAGCTGACGCGGTGAAAGGTCGAGCACAAGACCTATCGAGGACGGAACGCCCTTGAAGTACCAGATGTGTGAAACCGGTGTCGCAAGGCTTATATGACCCATTCTCTCGCGTCTTACCTTTGCCTTTGTCACCTCAACGCCGCAGCGCTCGCACACCTTGCCCTTGAAGCGGATCTTCTTATACTTTCCGCAGTGGCACTCCCAGTCCTTGGTCGGACCGAAGATGCGCTCGCAGTATAAGCCGTCCTTCTCGGGCTTCAATGTGCGGTAGTTTATTGTTTCGGGCTTGGTTACCTCGCCGTGTGACCATTTGAGGATGGTCTCAGGCGAAGCCAGACCGATCTTTATTGCTTCAAAATTATTAAATTCTAACATTTGAAATCCTCCATTCTGCAGTCATAACGGGTTAAAAATCGGAATCGCTGTCGTAATCGTCAAACTCATCCGAGGCTGCATTGTCGAACATGTCATCCTCCTCGAGAAGCATGCTTGCATCGTCGAGGTCGTCCTCAGAGAGTGTATCGGTCACGTCGCCCTCCTCCATCGTGCCGATGATCTCCTCGCTTACGGTGTCATCGTCATCATCGAAGGATGCGTCAAGATCGATCTCTTCCATGTTATGATTGAGAATCCTTATATCGAGCGCAAGTGACTGCAGCTCCTTCACCATTACCTTGAAGGATTCCGGAACGCCCGATTTCGGGATGTTCTCGCCCTTCACGATAGCCTCGTATGCCTTTACACGGCCTACGATATCGTCGGATTTCACGGTAAGGATCTCCTGGAGCGTATATGCCGCGCCGTATGCCTCGAGCGCCCAGACCTCCATCTCACCGAAACGCTGGCCGCCGAATTGTGCCTTACCGCCGAGCGGCTGCTGTGTAACGAGTGAGTACGGACCTGTTGAACGGGCATGGATCTTATCGTCAACAAGGTGGTGAAGCTTGAGGTAGTACATTATGCCGACCGTAACGGGGTTATCGAACTTCTCGCCCGTTCTGCCGTCGTATACCACCGACTTGTATGTCTTATCGAGTCCCGCCTCGCGGAAGGCCTCCTTGATATCGGCATCCTCGGCACCGTCAAATACCGGGGTAGCTATCTTTATGAATCTGCCCGGACGCTTTGCGTCGTATGCCTCAAGGACTGCCTTGCGGAACACATCGCCGGAAAGGCTCTCAAGCTGCTCGCGGGTCTTCAGGCTGAGGTTTCTGTACGCGTAGCCGAGATGCATTTCAAGCACCTGACCGATGTTCATACGCGACGGAACGCCCAGCGGGTTCAGAACGATCTGCAGCGGTGTTCCGTCCTCCAAGAACGGCATGTCCTCCTGCGGCAGAACGCGGGAAACGACACCCTTGTTACCGTGACGGCCCGCCATCTTGTCGCCGACGCTGATCTTACGCTTCTGAGCGATATATACTCTTACAGCCTCGTTAACGCCGGGAGCTACCTCGTCCTGGTTCTCGCGTGAGAACTTCTTTATATCTACTATTATACCTGCCTCGCCGTGCGGAACGCGCAGAGATGTGTCTCTTACCTCTCTTGCCTTCTCGCCGAAGATAGCGCGCAGGAGTCTTTCCTCTGCCGTAAGCTCCGTTTCACCCTTAGGTGTTACCTTGCCGACGAGGATATCGCCTGCGTGCACCTCCGCGCCGATGCGGATAATGCCGTTTTCGTCAAGATCCTTCAACGCGTCCTCGGAAACGTTCGGGATATCGCGTGTGATCTCCTCCGCGCCGAGCTTTGTGTCGCGCGCCTCGCACTCATACTCCTCCATGTGGATGGATGTGAATACATCGTGCTTTACAAGCTCCTCGCTGATGAGGACAGCGTCCTCGTAGTTATAACCCTCCCAGGTCATAAAGCCTATGAGGATGTTCTTGCCCAGCGCAAGCTCGCCGTTATCCATAGCGGGGCCGTCAACGATGATGTCGCCGCGGGATACGCGCTCGCCCTCTCTCACTATCGGGCGCTGGTTTATACATGTGCTCTGGTTGGAGCGTGCAAACTTTATAAGATGATGCTCGTGGCGTGTGCCGCTGTCGCCTAAGATGATGATCCTGTCCGAATCCACCTTCTCAACAACACCGTCCTCCTTTGCGAGGACTGCCGAGCCGGAATCCTTTGCGACCTTGTGCTCGATGCCCGTGCCGACGATAGGCGAGTCCGTTGTCAGGAGCGGCACTGCCTGGCACTGCATGTTCGAGCCCATGAGTGCGCGGTTAGCGTCGTCGTTTTCGAGGAACGGGATACATGCCGTAACCACCGATACCAGCTGGCGCGGCGATACGTCCATGTAGTCTACCTTGTCCGGCCTTACCTCTAAGATATCCGCGCGGTGGCGCGCCGAGACCCTCTTTGAAAGGAAGGAGCCGTCCTCTGCGAGAGGCTCGTTAGCCTGAGCTATCGTGTAGCCGTCCTCGGTGTCCGCTGTCATATACTCGATCTCGTCAGTTACCTTGCCGTCAACGACCTTGCGGTACGGGGCTTCAACGAAGCCGTACTGGTTAACTCTCGCGAAGGTCGCAAGGGATGTGATAAGACCGATGTTAGGACCCTCAGGGGTCTCTATCGGACACATTCTTCCGTAATGTGAGTAGTGGATATCACGAACCTCGAAGCCGGCTCTCTCTCTTGAGAGACCGCCCGGACCGAGGGCCGATATTCTTCTCTTATGTCTGAGCTCCGCAAGCGGGTTCGGCTGATCCATGAACTGTGAAAGCTGTGATGAGCCGAAGAACTCGTTTATCGTAGCTATTATAGGTCTTATATTTATAAGTGATGATGGAGTGATGATCTCAAGCTCCTGCGTTGACATCCTCTCGCGCACCGTTCTCTCCATTCTCGAAAGACCGATACGGAACTGGTTCTGCAACAGCTCGCCCACGCAGCGCAGACGGCGGTTGCCCAGATGGTCGATATCATCTATCGAGCCTGTGCCTCTTGCCAGGTTCAGGGCATAGTTCACCGATGCGAAAATATCCTCTTCCGTTATATGCTTGGGGCTGAGCTCGGCAAAGCGCAGCTCGATCTGGTGTCTTGCATCCTCGTCGTCCTCAGCATTTTTAAGTATCTCCATAAGCACCGATCGCCTTACCTTGTCGGTGTAGATATCAAGATCATCTGTTCTGAAATCCACATATTCGTCAAGGTATACCATATCGTTTGAGAATACGATAACGCGCTGCTCCTCGATCTCGAGAACTACGCGGTTAACGCCTGCGCGGTCAATAGCCTCGGCTTTTTCCTTGGAAACGACCTCGCCTGCCTCCGCCATGATCTCGCCCGTTCTCGGGTCTGCGACATCCTCGGCAAGCTTGTGACCTAAGATACGCTCCTTGATCTCAAGCTTCTTATTATATTTATATCGTCCCACGCGCGCAAGATCGTAACGCTTTGGATCAAAGAGCATGTTCGTTATGAGCGACTCCGCGTTCTCAACATTGAGCGGCTCGCCCGGACGCAGCTTCTTGTATATCTCCAGCAAAGCCTCGTCGCGTGATGTGGACGGGTCCTTTTCAAACGTTGCCGAGATCTTCGGATCCTCGCCGAACATTTCAAGTATCTCACCGTTCGACTGCAAGCCCATAGCTCTTAAAAGAACTGTCATGGGCAGCTTTCTCGTTCTGTCAAGACGGATCGAGAAAACGTCGTTTGAGTCAGTTTCATACTCAAGCCATGCGCCGCGGTACGGGATGACCGTAGCCTTATAGAGCGGCTTACCGTTCTTGTCGCGCTCAAACTCATAGTACATGCCCGGTGAACGGACGAGCTGGCTGACAATAACACGCTCCGCGCCGTTGATTATGAAGGTGCCCTGCTCGGTCATGAGCGGGAAGTCACCCATAAAGATCTCCTGCTCCTTGATCTCGCCGGTCTCGTTGTTGATGAGCCTTACGCTCACCCTCAGCGGCGCCGCATACTTGACGTCGCGCTCTTTGCACTCCTCAACGGAATATTTGGGGTTGTAGTCGATGTGGTAGTCATAGAATTCCAGCGACAGCTTTCCGGCGTGATCCTTGACGGGGGATACGTCGGAGAAGACCTCCTTTAAGCCCTCCTCGAGGAACCATCTGTACGAGTCCTTCTGGATCTCGATAAGATTCGGCATCTCGAGCGGCTCTTTGATCTTTCCGTAGCTGAGTCTGATATTCTTACCTGCTTTTGTTGCGTGTAACATTTAGAAAATCACCTCATCAATCAGATTTAATTGGTTGGGGTCTGCCCGGATACGGAAACCGCATAAATATGCGATTTTCCATATAAATGGAAAATCTTTCTATTCATAAGTGGGCAAAATCCTGATTGTATAATCATACCATAAACCTCACCCTTTGTCAAGTATTATTTTTTTCAAATTATATATGTTTTTGATTTTCATAATACTTGACAACAGGGCGGGAAAATAGTAAAATATAATAGATGAAATATCT
This sequence comes from uncultured Oscillospiraceae bacterium, assembly GCA_946531785.1. Classification (GTDB taxonomy): domain Bacteria; phylum Bacillota; class Clostridia; order UBA1381; family UBA1381; genus Ornithomonoglobus. Next base: position 5,779 of record CAMNAT010000034.1, on the reverse strand, counting down.
TTTGTTTTTGAAAGGAAGCATGTATTTATGCCCGGATTTAAGATAAATACGGACTTTGTGCCCGTACCTAAGGATTATATTGAGCATATTATGCCGTCGGCAAACGCGGCGTATGTCAAGGTGTATCTCTATGCCATGCTGCTCGCGGTCGAGGGCAGGCATATGGAAAACTCGGAGATAGCAAAAAAGCTCGGACTGATAGAGAGCGATGTTGTGGCAGCGCTCGGATACTGGAACGGCCAGGGCGTTATGTCCGGCACCGGCGACACGATAATAATAAAGCGCTCATCTGACGAGGAGCTTGCCGCCGAAAACGACAGGAAGCAGATAGACGAGGTATCTAAGATCATTGACGGAGACAAAAATCTCTCCGCGCTCTGCGCGCTCGCGCAGGAGATACTCGGCAAGACGCTCGGCTCCGGCGATATCGAAACGCTGTACTGGTTCTATGACCGGCTCGGCTTCTCGCCCGAGGTGATCTCGATGCTTCTCGAATACTGCGTATCAATGGGTAAGCGCAATATGAAATATATCGAAAAGGTAGCGATAACCTGGCATGAGAACAATATCACGACGATAGACGCCGCGCAGGCGTATATATCGCGGCAGAACGCCGGCAGGGACTATATCTCATCACTCAAAAAGGTGTTCGGCATTACCGACCGGAGCCTGTCAAAATCGGAGCAGCTCTATCTTGAATCGTGGCGGGACGAGCTGGATATGAGCGAGGATATGGCAGCGCTCGCTTATGAGTATACGATAACTGCCATCGGCAAGCTGTCGTTCCCGTATATCAATACGATCTTAAAGCGCTGGGCGGAGCAGGGCATCCGCACCATCCCGGAGGCCGAGAAGGATCACGAGGCGCATAAGCAGCAGCCGGCGGGCGGCGAAAGCGGCACCGAGATAAGCGGAACGAGCGATATCAAGGAGATAGAGAAGAGATTCATGTCGCAGTATACTGACGACGAATAACGGGAGGGTAGATATATGAAAAAGCTGTTGAGGATAATATCTGCGATCGTTGCGGCGTCAATACTGCCCGTGGGCGCGGCACTTGCCGAGGGCGAAGCATCGGAATATGACGATGAGCTCGTGACCTTTATCGTGCAGACGGACTACACTCCGGCGGCGGTCGTTGAGGCGCAGGCGAGGTCTGCGGGTCAGACAAAGTCGAACGCGTATACCAAGGCGCTCATCGATAAGACCGGACAGGAGCTGGAGGATATAAATACAGAGATACGCGACAGGCTGGCAGGCGAGCTCGGCGTGGAGGCTGACGGTATCATCTATACCCAGGCAGACAGCGGCTTTACGATCACCTGCCGCCGCGGGGATATGGACAGGATCCTCGATACTGAGGGTGTTATCGCAGTGTATGAGGACGGATACTTCACAGCTGTCCCCGACGACGAGCAGACAGACGGCGAGGCATCGGCTCCGGCAGCGACAACGAGCGAGTTTCTGGGGCAGGGCACACTGATAGCGATAATAGATTCCGGCTTTGAGATCGATCATCCGTATTTCAGCGCTTCTGTTTCAGAGCCGAAGCTTTCGCAAGAAGCAGTGGCGGAGCTTACGAATAAAACAAGCGGAACCATCAAACACGGCGCGTATTACAGCGAAAAGGTGCCGTTTATATACAGCTATCCGAAAAAGAGTGATACCAAAAAGAATTTATCTTTAGATCCGGAGCATGGCACGCATGTTGCGGGCATTGCAGCGGGCAAGAACGGACAGGTGACATATAGGGGCGAGACGGTCACTATAAACGGCGCGGCGCCGGAGGCGCAGCTTGCGCTAATGGCATGCTCCTCCATGGTTGACGGCAGTATATCGTATTCTTATGTAAAAGCGGCTATCGATGATGCGTGCGCCCTTGATGCGGATGTTATCAACATGAGCCTCGGTTCGGACTATATAGATGTCCGCACCGGCAATCAGAGCGTTAAAGACTCGATCGCTAACGCGCGGGAGAAGGGTATCGTTGTCTGCACCTCGCAGGGCAATGCCTCGCGCGGCTTCTATGATCAGCAGCCGCTCGTTACCGATATCGACTACAGCGCGGCGGGCTTTCCAAACGGTGATGTGAATACTTTGTCCGTAGCATCGGCTGACACGCCGGAGTATTTTGACCGGATGACAGCCCTCGTTGCGGCTGACGGCTCCGAGATCGCCGGCAAGCCCGTGATAGCTGAAAACGGCGTTGCAGCTTTTGCGGATACGGTAAAGACTGCAACGGGCTATGTGGACTGCGGACAGGGCTATGCGGAAGATTTTAATGGAAAGGATCTCACCGGCAAGGTAGCTCTCATACAGCGCGGAGATATCAGTTTTACCGAAAAAACAACAAATGCTAAAAACGCCGGCGCTATAGCCGCGGTGGTGTATGATAATATTGACGAGGCATATCCGTCTGTCATGGGCTTTGTTATCCCGGGCATTTTTATCTCAAAGGCGGACGGCGAAAGGCTCGCCGCAATGGAAAACAAGACGATATACGCAAACGGCAGCGGATATTTCAGCTTGACGAACTATGTATCGCCAAACGCGCCGTCAAGCTTCTCGTCATGGGGCTTTTCCGCAACGATGGCGCTCACGCCGAACATAACCGCATACGGCGGAAATGTGTTCTCGTCGCTTCCGGGCGGCGGCTACGGTGCGCTGAGAGGCACCTCGATGTCATCGCCGTACATGGCGGGAGTTTCAGCGTGTGTAAAGAGCTATCTTAACACCGATCCGTTAGGTGATCTCAGCAATGTGGATATTTCAAGGCTCATCCAGCAGCTTCTGATGTCTACGGCAGTGCCGATAAAGTATGCGCATGACGACACGCTTCCGTACTCACCGAGAGTGCAGGGCGCGGGCATGGTCAATGCCGATAACGCAATGAACACCAAGGTGGTATTATATAACACAAAGAATTACAAGACGCTCATCGAGCTTGGCGACAACAGCTCCAATGCCCTTGATCACGGCTTCACGCTGAATTTTACCGCAAGGAATTTCTCGGATGAGGATATCACCTTTGACAGGGTGGATATAGATGTCACTACCGACTGGATGGAGGAAAACGACGACGGCGAGTATCTTGTCAACGGCTCAAAGGCGATCACGCCGACCTATACGGCGGAGCCTGTGACTGTTCCGGCATTCGGCTCGGTGTCCGTTTCGATACCGGTGGAAATAGATACTTCGATCCCCGATCAGCTTGCCGGATATTTTAAAAACGGTATATATCTTGACGGCTTCATAAGGCTGTCAAATGACGACAGCTATGTCGGCATCCCGTTCTCGGGCTTCCGCGGCAACTGGTGCGCGGTGCCTGTCTGGGACAACACCATCTATCATGAGGGCGGCAGCAAGCTTATATATCAGAGCGGCAGCACAAATATTGACGGCACATATCTCATAACAAACGAAGGTACGACCGAAAACGGCAGCGCAAAGACCTCGGTGCTCGGCGGCGACCGGGACAACAGCACAAGGTATGCGATAATCTCCCCGAAGAACGGTGACGGGTATTATGACAATATCGCGGCGATTTTCGCTGCAAAGCGCACGCTGGCGGGTGTAAAGCTCAGTCTTTTGCAGAAGAACAGCGAGAAACAGGCCAGAAGCGTGAATAGTGTATTGAACAAGTATACAAAGTACGGCTATGATCTTGCGTCATCGGCAAGTCAGAAGAAGAAGCTTGCAGATCTTCCGGACGGGGATTATACCTTCCGTTTGACAGGAACGGTAAATGACGGAAAAAACAAACAGACGCAGAACCTGAATTTCCCGCTGACGATAACCATAGACAACACCGCGCCGACGGTGGGAATGGAGCTTTCAGACGATCACCGGACGCTCACCGTAAACGCCGCGGATGAAAATTATCTCAGGAGCATAACGGTGAGATATACTGATATGTCAGGCGATGAAAGGACAGAGACAAAGACGCTCGACTGCACTGAGAAGGAATATACACATGAATTTACTCTCGACGATGCGAACCCGTGGACGATCTCCGTCACCGCGGAGGATTACGCGTATAACAGCAGCACAAATGAGGAATACGCGATGACCGCAAGGGATGGCGAGAATAAGGCGACGGCGTTCAAGAGGACGCTTTCCGGCAGCGCGGATGCGACCTACACAGGAGTATCGGGCACCGTGACGAGCGAGGGCGTTACAAAGAGCTTCGCGGCTGACTTTGACACTGCGCTCACACCGTCAGGCGGAAATGTGCTTATCGGCGTTATCGTCGAGGGGCTCTATGACAACAAGGCAACGGCAGAGTTTAATTTGAGATAATTATATTATATATGAAAAAACGGAGCATTTCTGCTCCGCTTTTTCATTTCATCTGAAATGATGTGCAGTCCGTGCACTCGATCATTGTCGGATTGCTCTCGTGAGTGCCGACCATGATGCTCGAAAGCGAGCAGAAGTCCTCGCTGCCGCAGTGGTTTTTGCACTGGCTCACCGTACACTTGATGCTTTTGTTAGGATTTGAATCACAGCCCATGGCTTCTTCCTCCATATATAACAGAAATGGTTGTGTGCATTGATCTCCTTTGCACATTTTTATTATGCGTCTTTATCCTGTATATATGCAGGATAATTAATAGAAAAATTTTCATATCACACACTCAGCAGGCGCAGGGCGATGATGCTCATGTCGTCCTTGGGCACGCCGCGGCTTTTTCTGAGCGCGGTGTCCATCACCTCGCGCGCAAGCTGCTCCATGCTGTCATGCGGCTTTATTATTATGCTCTTGATCCAGTCGGTCTTTGACACCGCATATCCCGCCTCGGTGATGCCGTCGGTCATCATGAGGATAACATCGCCCTCTCTCAGCTCCAGCTTTTTCTTCTCGGGGCGTATCTCGCCGATGATGCCGGCGGGCACAGAGCCGGAGGCTATGGCGCGCGCCTCGCCGTCGTTATACATCACCGTCTCGGCGCTGCCGATCTTATAAAGCTCCGCCGCGCCTGTGAACATGTCCACCGCGAGCAGATCAATGGTCGAATATATCTCGTTATCCATATTGAGGCACATCGAGGAGTTCAGGATGCCTATGGCGGTGCGCGGCGCAAAGCCCGCCTTTAAAAAGCTCGTAAGGAGCCGCAGCGCCGCGGCGCTCTCATACTGCGCCTCCGAGCCGCTGCCCATGCCATCGGCGGATATAGCGTAAAATCTGCCGCGTCCGTCGCTGAACACAGTCAGACTGTCGCCGTTTGCGCGTGAGCCGGCCTGTGTGAGCTGCAGCACGGCGGAGTCGAAGGAGTATGCCGGACGCGAAACATATTTGCTGAGCCCGCCGGTGGTCTTTTCAAATTCTACCGATCTGCCCAACGCCTTTGACACCGCACCCTCAACGATATCATGCTTCACAGCAGGCGCAAGCCTGAGATATACCTCGCAGCTCCCGTCCTCCGCCTCGACCGCGCTCACCTCGTAGGGCGAGATGCCGAGCTTGTCCAGCTCATCGACTATCCTCTCCTCGTCGGCTTCCATGAAGCGGAAGCCGCATTCGATCTCATCCGCCATTTCGTCAAAAAGCTGCCGCAGCTCGCTGTACTGGCTTGAGATCAGACTGCGCGTAATGAGCGCGTCCGAGCGGCGCAGCTGCTCGCGCTTGTAAAGCTCGTATATATGATTGATCTCATTTATGAACCGGTCTGTCCTCACGCAGCGCTCGCAGAAATGGTCGGGGATGTTCTCGCGCGTCAGTCCGCCGCCGGTCTCGATGATGCCGATAAGCTCAAGCATGTTCTTATATGTCCGCCTG
>CAMNAT010000033.1 GCA_946531785.1 uncultured Oscillospiraceae bacterium | reverse complement strand
GCTCCCGCAGCCGAGATCGAGCATACGGCAGCCGGGGGGCACATATTTTTCAAGCTGTTCAAGGCACAGCCTTGTCGTCTCATGCGAGCCGGTGCCGAAGCTCATGCCGGGGTTGATGTTGAACACTATCCTGTCGGTCGGGCTTTTGAGCTCCTCCCATTCCGGCTTTATGAGCAGCCGCTTTCCTATCTCCATCGTGTGGAAATACTTCTTCCAGACATTCGCCCAGTCCTCGGTGCGCGTGAGATCGGTCTCGACCTCAAGCCTGCCGAACTGCCCGTCCTTGTCCATATCCCGAAGCTCTGTCATGCTGCCGCGTATAGCCGCAAGCAGCTCACGACCGGAGATATCGTCGCTCACATATGCGGTTACGCGCGTATCGCCGGACATGCTTTTTACCAGCTCGTCATCGACATAGTCCCAGAACTCCCTCGTCTCATCGAGGAAGTCATTGAATTCCGCTTCATCCTCTATCACAAGTCCGGTTATACCGAGCTGCATGAGCCTTCCGCTCACCGGCTCTATCCCGGCATTTGTGGTATATACAGTTACCTTGATCCAGTCCATAGTTATACGTCTAAAAAGTCCTTTAGTTTTTTTGACCTGCTCGGGTGGCGCAGCTTCCTGAGCGCCTTTGCCTCTATCTGCCTGATGCGCTCCCTCGTTACATTGAATTCCTTGCCGACCTCCTCGAGCGTGCGCTGTCTGCCGTCGATGAGCCCGAAGCGCAGCTTCAGCACCTTTGCCTCGCGGTCGGTGAGAGTTTTAAGCACCTCGACAAGCTGCTCCTTTAAGAGCACATAGCTTGCCGCCTCACTGGGCGCGGGCGCGTCGTCGTCGGGGATGAAGTCGCCGAGGTGGCTGTCCTCCTCCTCGCCTATCGGCGTTTCAAGTGATACCGGCTCCTGCGATATCTTCGAGATCTCGCGCACCTTCTCCACCGACATATTCAGTCCCTTTGCAAGCTCCTCCGGCGTAGGCTCGCGGCCGAGCTCCTGCACCAGCTGGCGCGATACGCGCACGAGCTTGTTTATCGTTTCCACCATATGCACAGGGATCCTTATCGTCCTCGCCTGATCTGCTATCGCCCTTGTTATCGCCTGGCGTATCCACCATGTAGCATAGGTCGAGAACTTATAGCCCTTTGTATAATCAAACTTATCCACCGCTCTTATGAGTCCGAGGTTGCCCTCCTGGATGAGGTCGAGGAACAGCATGCCGCGTCCCACATAGCGCTTTGCAATGCTTACGACCAATCTGAGGTTCGCCTCGGCAAGCTTCTTCTTCGCCACCTCGTCGCCCTCGGACATGCGCCTTGCAAGCTCGGTCTCCTCCTCGGCTGAGAGCAGATCCACCTTGCCTATCTCCTTAAGGTACATCTTTACATGGTCATCGATGCTGATGCCCTCCGGTACGGAAAGATCCTCCAGCTCCTCCTTGGAGATCTCGATCTCCTCAAGCTCCTTTTCCATATCCTCAACAAGCTCGATCTTTTCGCTCTCGAACCTGTCATATGCCTTTTCAAGCTCCTCCGGAGTGACCTCAAAGCCCTCAAGAGCCGAGTTGATCTCCTTGAAGGTGAGATAGCCGCGCTTTTTGCCGCGCTCTAAAAGATCATGCTTGATGGCGCGCTTTTTCTCGAGCTTCGCCTTATACTCCTCGAGCTGCTGCGGTGTCATATTTGAAAGATCCTTTTCTGTACTCATTAATTTAAACTCCCCTTTTACTTTGTTCCCCAGGCCGCGCGGTCGCGGTCAAGCTGAAGCCTTTCCTTCAGCAGCCTGCCGATCGCCTGCGGGTCCTGTTCTGTTTTTATCCTTGCTTCAAGCCTGTTCAGCTTGATCGTGTATATCAGATCATACAATGTCTTTTCCTCGTCGCCGTAGGTCTCGGGATTGAAAAAGACCGCTCCGGCAAGATTCTCGCTGTCCTGCTCGCCGGAAAACTCATTCAATAGTATCGCCGGATCCGGGTCCTCGCCCGCCCTTGCCGCTTCATAGAACCGCCTTGCCATATCCTGATAGACCTTGTCGGAAAACTCCTCCGGCTCTATCAGCCTCGATGCCTTCAGCGCCAGCGACCGCGAGCGGCATATAAGCGACAGCGCGCGCTTTTCCGCCTCGCGGACGGCGCTTGTTATCTTCTCCTCCGGCGGCTTGTCCGAGTTCACCCGCCGCAGCTCGCGGCGCTGATACTCCTCACGCGTCCGCGCCGGCGCCGGGCGCCGCGTTTTGCCGCGTATCTCCATATACTTGCCGTAGATGGATTTATCCGATATCCCGGTGTCCTTTGCCGTTTTTTGTATATACGCCTCGACCTCGACGGGGTCATCCACAGAGGTCAGCACTCTTGCGACCTCCTCGACGAACCGTATCTTGCCGTCGGTGTCGTTTATGTCATACTCGCGCTTTATGAGCGATATCCTGAATTCCGTTGACGGCATCGCCTTCTCGATCGCCTTCTTAAAGCCCGCTATACCGTACTTTGTTATGTACTCGTCCGGGTCCTTCGCGCCGGTTATCCTTATCACCCGCGCCTTGCCTCCGGCGGCGGTGATTATATCTATCGCCCTCAGCGCCGCCTTGGTGCCTGCCTCATCCATGTCGTAGCAGATCAGTATCTCGTTGCCGTAACGCAGCATCAGCTTTGCCTGACGGTCGGTGATGGCGGTGCCGAGCGTTGCGACACAGTTCGTTATCCCCGCCTGATGGACTGTGATAACATCCATATAGCCCTCGCATAATATGATATCGCGCTCGTTGGAGTTCTTTGCAAGGTTCAGCGCGAACAGGTTGCTGCCCTTGTCAAATACCGGGGTCTCCGGCGAATTGAGATATTTTGCAAGCCGCGCGCCGTTTGGCAGCTTGTCCTCGCCGAGGATCCTGCCGCCGAAGCCGATTATCTTGCCGCGCGCATTTATAATAGGAAACATCACCCTGCCGCGGAACTTGTCATACGCCTTGCCGTTGCGCGTCACCGCGAGCCCCGCCTCCACGATATCATCATCCTTATACCCTCGCGAGCGCAGATGGCGGAGCAGTATGTCAAACTCATCGGGGCTGTAGCCCAGCCCGAATCTTATTATCGTCTTTTTTGTGAGCCGCCGCCGCGCGAAGTATTCGCGCCCCGTCCTGCCCCTTTCGGGATCGGTAAGCATATCGTAGAAGAACCGCGCCGCGGCCTTGTTCATCTCATATATCCTGTTCTTCTTCTCGGTCAGCGCGTCGGACTGCCGCGCGCCGTTCTCGGGTATCACTATCCCGGCGCGGTCGGCAAGCTGCTTTATCGCGTCCTGAAAGTCAAGCCCCTCCAGCCGCATAACGAGTTGGACAAAGTTGCCGCTCGCGCCGCAGCCGAAGCAGTGGAAAAGCTGCTTGTCCGAGTCGATATGAAACGACGGTGTCTTTTCATTATGAAACGGGCAGCACGCCATATAGTTTCGTCCGCTCTTTTTGAGCGTCATAAACGATGAGGCATAATCTATAATATTGTTCGCCGAGCATATCTCGTTAAACAGCTCATCGGATATATATGCCATACGCGCACTCCCTTCATACATTGTTTACATAAAAATGCAATTTATACATAAAATACATCAAGCAAAGCCTGTATCAATATATATTTACCTCAAAATTTAAAAATAAAGCAAAAAATAATCCTCGAATTAATATTTCGACACCGGATGCCAATTTCCCTTTTTTATTTTTAAATTTCTATTAATTAACTATGTAATTACCCCCTCCGGCTTGACATTTGCACAAAACAGGAGTATAATAGCATAGAAATTCAAAGGATGGGAGATGAGGAGTATGCCGATCAAGATAGCCGATAAGCTGCCGGCAACCAGACAGCTCACAAAGGAGAATATATTCGTCATGACGGAGCGGCGGGCGGCGCGGCAGGATATACGACCGCTGAAGATCGCCATCGTAAACCTCATGCCCGAAAAGATAAAGACCGAAACGCAGATACTGCGTCTGTTATCCAACTCGCCGCTGCAGGTGGAGGTCGATCTTATCCAGATGACCTCGCATGTTTCAAAGAACACCTCCGGCGAGCATCTCTCGGCGTTTTATAAATGCTTTGACGAGATCCGCCACCTGAGATATGACGGGCTCATCATTACCGGCGCGCCGGTGGAGCATCTTGAATACGAGGAGGTCGATTACTGGGACGAACTGGCAGAGATAATGGAATGGTCCACCTCGCATGTCACCTCAACGCTCCATATATGCTGGGGCGCGCAAGCGGGGCTTTACTACCACTACGGGATAAAGAAGTATCCTCTGCCTGAAAAATGCTCCGGCGTGTTCCGCCACCGCGTAAAGCGCAGGACGGCAAAGCTCGTCCGCGGCTTTGACGGAGAGTTCTACGCACCGCATTCGCGCCATACCGAGGTGAGAGCCGAGGATATTGAAAAGGTGCCCGGGCTTGAGATCCTCTCCGACTCAAAGGAGGCGGGAGTATATATAGTAACAACAAAGAAGGGTAAGCGCATATTCGTGATGGGACACAGCGAGTACGACGCGGACACACTCAAGAACGAGTATTTCCGCGATCTCGAAAAGGGGCTGGAGCCGGTGATACCGGCTAACTACTTCCCCAATGACGACCCTTCAAAGCGCCCGATAATACGCTGGCGGTCACACGCGCATCTGCTCTATGCGAACTGGCTGAACTATTTTGTTTACCAGATCACACCGTATAATATCGATGATATTAAATAAAAAAACGGCTCGAAGCCGTTTTTTTATTTGAATTATGCAAAATCCTTTTTAACTACTATATCGACGTTGTTTCCGATTATGCCGACAACGACATCATCGGCAAGCTTCGCGATGATCGACTTTTCAAGCTCATCCCATGACTTCTTGTCATTGGTCTCATTCTTATACTGATTGAGCGACCATGCGTTATTATAGTTCATATACTCGCTCATCATACCCATCTCGTAGAAGTCAACGCCCTCGTACATCGATGCCTCGGCATAGCCTATCATCATGAGCTCCATTGCGATACGGATCTTGTTCTTTACGCCCGTTGCCGCCGCGTTCTTGCCCGACTTTGAAACGGACAGGACCTTGTCGCGGTCTATGTTGAAGTAGTTCTCTACCTTGAGCGCAACATGCAGCTCGTACTTTGTGCCTTCGTTCTCGATCCAGAACTCGCCTGAGCCGAATTCCAGAAGCTCGGGGAGCATACAGATAAGCTCCTCGGTGAGAAGCCTCAGCCTTGTCGCCTGCTTTTGGTTAAGGTTATTATATATGGCGGTCTTCTCGGCCTCCTCGGGGATTACGCTGAAGTCCTCCATGCTCTTTGTGAGCTTGCATATATTTGATCTCATAATACGACCTCCTTAAGGGTTTCAATATCTTACTAACCTATAATATATCATATTTTTCGCATTCTGTCAAGAGAATTAAAGCCCGTCCGGCGCGATCACATTTCGCGCATCCTGTAAGCCTTATCCGCGTCGATCATGGCGACCATGATGTCCGCGATCTCCGGATCGAACTGCGTTCCCTTGCATCTTATGATCTCGGCTCTCACCTCGGACTGCGGTCTGACATCCGAATATGCGCGCCTTGAGGTCATAGCGTCATAGGCATCCGCAATGCCGATGATGCGCGCCTCCTCCGGGATGTCCTTCCCCGCGAGCCCGTCGGGATAGCCTCTGCCGTCATAGCGCTCATGATGCCATCTTGCGCCCGTTGCAAGTCCGGGAAGCCCCGTCACATTTTTAAGTATATCATAGCCCGTTACCGGATGCTTTTTTATCTCGGCGTACTCCTCATCGGTAAGGCGCGAGGTCTTGTTGATTATAAGCTCCGAAACGCCTATCTTGCCGATGTCATGAAGCAGCCCCATCGCAAGGATGTTCTCCTGCTCCTCCGGGCTTTTGCCGAGTCTTTTCGCTATCTCGCGCGAATACTTGGCGACACGCATCGAATGACCGCTCGTATAGTGATCCTTTGCGTCTACCGTCTTTGCGAGCGCCACCATGAACTCACGCGTAAGATGTACATTCATCTCGGTCTGCTTCGCTATCTGCTCCTCAAGCTCGTTCTTTTTCTGTAATGTATCGATATAATCGGACATCTGCGCCACCATGCAGCGCAGATCGCCGTAAAGGTCGCCGATCTCGTCCCCGCTCTTTATATCAAGCGCCTCAAGCTCCTTAACGCTTGCGCGGCGCTTTTCCTGCTCCGCGCCGAAATACTGCCGCATGACCGCCGCCATGCGGTTTATCGGTATAACGATCATCCTCGCTATAAGCTCGTTTATCACTATCGCCACCGGCAGCGCGGCGCACATTATGAGCATGAACATGCGTATGTTCATCACCAGTACCACGCCCTTGGGAAGCCCCTCTCCGAACTGCAGCCCGCCGAACAGCGCGGCGCATGCGCCGAGGATCACCGCTTCTCCCAATACGATCGCCGTAACACTTGCGCCGATCACCGAGCCGCCGATATTCTTATAGCCCTCCGTATATATGTACCCCGTGCCGAACATCAGCTTTACGCTATCATCGGCATAATTGAAGAACACATACATTATCGCCTGCGACACGATCACCTCCGGTACGGCGCTCACATACTGCATCCAGAGCGGGATATCCTGATAGACCTCAAAGCCCGACCGGAACAGATAATACGCCAGCGCGTACCACGAGCTGCCTAAAAACATCACAAGAATGAGCGCCGCAAAAGCTGTTTTACCGAGGCTCCTGTACCAGCCCTTATAGGTGATATACCCCTGTATCATCCCGGCAAAAAGATAGACGGCAAGCGAAAACAGCGTCCCCATATCGCCGCGGCCTATAAGCTCCGATACAAAGACCGCCGCAAAGGTGATGATGCCGCACACCGGTCCTCCGATACCGAACGGTATCAGGATGAACAGATCGGAGGTCGAAAACGGTATCCCGCCGACCTCGAAGATCGAAAGCGCCGTATGCCGCCGCTGCACTATAATGATCGAAGCACAGATCAGCGCAAGCAGAAATGTCGTTATATATGTTTTATTTCTCTGATTTTCTTTATTTATCTTCATAATTACCCTTTACATGGTAAGCTCCGGTCTTATCCACTGAGATCCTTCTTCTTTTATATACATAGATTATAGCATAAATAATGTAAAAAGTAAATAATCAATTTTATATACAAGAAGCAGCCCTGCCGCGGGCTGCTTCAGTTTTGCCTCATTTAATTTTACAATTTCAAACTATTGTCGTTTAGCAAAAAGTCATAAATACTCATAGTGGTTATCCCGTTTTCGTCACGACGCACATTGATCACATCTTTTACAACGATTATCTTCTTAAACGAGTCCTTAACGCTTTTCAGCGATGCCTTTTCCTGTTCTGTTTTTTCAGCATCGGGCATACTGAACGCTGACTGAATATAGTAGCGTCGGCTTCCGCTGTTAGCGACAAAGTCAATTTCAAGCTGTTTGTTCGGTACAGTGCCGTTCGCCATTCTGACTCTCTTTTGCACAACGCCGACATCAACGGAAAATCCTCTCATTTTAAGCTCATTGTAAATGATATTTTCCATCAAATGCGTTTCCTCAATTTGTCTGAACCCTAATCTTGCATTACGCAAGCCTACATCTTCAAAGTAATATTTGACAGGTGTTCCTATATATTTTCGTCCTTTTACATCATATCTCACTGCTTCGCTTATAACAAATGCATCCTTCAAGTGTTCAATATACTGCCTGATAGTATTCAGGCTTATATCGGATCTTATCACACTTTTAAATGTAGCTTCTATTTTTGAAGGATTGGACAGCGAACCTATACCTGAAGCAAGAACATTGATAAGGTCATTTAATTCCTGTATTTTTTCAATGCGGTTTCGCTCAACAATATCCTTGATATATGTTTCATCAAACAGAGTGGTTAAATATTGTATCTTTTGTTCCTCGGTTTTCATACTGAGTATCAGAGGTAACCCTCCGTAGGTAACATATTCTGACCATCCTTGGTATCTGTCACCGTCATAAGCACCCATAAACTCCTTGAATGACAGGGGATAAATATGAATTTCATCTCCACGCCCCCGAAATTCGGTGATTATATCCTTTGACAGAAATTTTGAATTGCTGCCTGTGACATATATATCCGCGTTTTGGATATGAAGCAATGAATTCAATACTTCCTCAAACTCATCAAGCATCTGAACCTCATCGAGCAGTATATAGTATTGTTCGTTATCAATTATAAGAGACTCGATATATTCAAGAATAACATCGGGGTCTCGATATTTCCTGTTTTGTCTTAGGTCGAGCTGGATCTCTATAATATGCGCTTTATCAGTTCCGATTTCCATAAGATATTTTTTGAAAATATTAAAAATCAAAAAGGACTTTCCGCTTCTGCGAATGCCGGTGACAACCTTGATCATACCATTGTGCATCCGTATTTTCAGTGCATTAAGGTAGCTTTCTCTTTGTATAACCATACCATGACTCCTTTCGTTGAAAATCAGCGGTAACATTACCGTTCTTTTTCAATATATTATACACTAAATATAATTAAATGTAAATACTTTTTAGAAAAAAGATTGTAATATGCATATTATACCTGATTTTCAAATGGAGTAATCAGTATCAATAATTAAAATCAGGGAACTTTTCAAGCTCGTCAAATTCCTCATCGGTCATATTTTCGAGCTTGGTCAAAAGTGAGTCGGACATCTCGGCAAGCTCCGTTTCGTCTTATATCCGCTGCGCTCGATTTGATTTCTCTTACCGAATACTGAACCTAAATCTATACGGTATGACCATGTTGCGCCTTTCTTTCGTACACTGCCCTTCATAAAAAAAACATTTTTAACAGCCCTGAAACCGCGTAGCCATGCGCTTTTTCGGGGTTTTTGCGGGAAATGACTTTTTTATTGACTTGGAGCTGTAATTTCCCACGGATTTCCCACATATTTTTGATTTCTGCTTGTAGGCTTATCAGGTATCGTCATTTTGATCAAGCCCATAGCAAGCATCGGTGCAAGATAGTTTCTCTTGAAGTTGACTTTATCCTTCAATTTTACAGACTCTTGCATCTCTGCCCGACTTCTTGGGATCGAGCAAAATTCCACCGGCTTATATATTTTATCTTGGTGGGTATCTGTGGTGGTGTCTGTTTTCTCATATTTTTTTACCGGCACAGTTTCAGCTGCTACTTCTCCATTATATCTTCGATCCTGCATCCTAATACTTTTGCAAGTGATAGTAATGTTTCGCTTGCAGCCTTGTTAATATTCTTTGCTTTAAGCTCATATTGCTGCAAGGTCCTCAGATTTACCCCTGCCTTTTCCGCAAGCTCTCTTTGGGAATACCCGATGTTTTTTCTCAAGCTCTGCAGCTTTGTTGACGCAGCTTTTCTCTCTATTATTTTATTTAATACATCAGCAGCTTTTTCCTCCGATGCTTCATGCAAAGCAGGATAAAGCCGCTCGAGCTCTTCCGGGGAAATGCTCGAAAATATTTCTTTGAAATCCATTCCGCTATACCATTGATAATAGGCAATGATCCAGCCGCACCAATATGCCGGGGATCGATCATATTTCGCCTGAGGTACGGGCAACGGCTGTTCTATCCCCGATTTTCCGACCACCTCATAAACAAGCTCAGTTCCTGAAAGTCCCGCAACATATTTTGGAACTCCTTTTGCAAACTGAAATGCGATCCCAGTAGCTATGAAAAGATCAAAAAATTCATCTAGGCTCATATTGCAGCTGTCAACAGCAAAGTCCGCCGCCTCGCCCAAGGTCTCCATAGCATCATCTAAATATTTTTCATCGTAAGCGCCGGTCATCAGGCAATACCTCCTCACGAATTATATCCCGCATAAAAAGGCCGTTTATATCATCCTTCTCTATCTCGGAGTTGAAAGCAGCTCTTGCTTCACTATCCCGCGTTTTCCGTTTCGCATAATACAAGGTGCTGTCCACCGATCCATACGATCTGAAGCTGATCTCATCAAATGCTTTTTTGCTTTTCAGAACAAACTGCTCTCCAAGCTTACCGAGCTTCATAGCATATGATAATTGGTTCAGAGATATCTCATTATTTACAAATGCACGAGCAAAAGAAAAGTATGAATCGTCCGCCCGATAACCGATTATTGCGTCATAATCAGTTATATCCGGTAGATAATTATTATATAGCCATTGTGTACCTCTCCTCATAACAGGAGTGGATATTCTTACTTTTCTGTTCTTCATCAGAAGCGCTAACCAATGAAGAATGGTGTATTCATCGGAAGACAAATTAAGAATCCTGAGCTTTGTCGTATCAATTCCATACTCATTTACAAATCCATCTACCCCTTCGGTACATGCCCATTCCCTTGCTAATTCTATATGCTCCGTGCAGTAAAAGCCTCTGCCATAGTCATTATATGTCTTTCCCTTGCCATATTCAGGCTTTTCCACTATTTCCGGCGAACCATGATATAGAACTATTTTACTCATTAATATCACTTCCTATACTTCTGTGGAGTTATACATATTATACTCCCACAGAAGTAGTTTGTCAAGTAATTTTATCACTGTTTGCCGCTACATATTTTTGGTGTCTGCTTGTAGGCTTATCAGGTATCGTCATTTTGATCAAGCCCAAAGCAAGCATCGGAGCAAGATACTTTCGCTTGAAGTTGACTTTATCCTTTAATTTGACAAACTCTTGCATCTCTGCCCGGCTTCTCGGGATCGAGCAAAATTCCACCGGCTTATATATTTTATCTTGGTGGGCGTCTTGGTGGGTATCTGTAGTGGTGTCTGTTTTCTCATAACATAAAATCAGTTGCCAGTCAGTGATTTTCCAAATCTGTTCAATAAAAGCTAAAAAACACTTGTATCGTGTACACATAATAGTGTATAATAAGCATACGAAATAGTACCAGATTTAAAAAGTACCATTTTCAGCGAATTTTACGCTTTTGGAAATGGAATAAAATAAAATAGTACAAGAAAAGTACCATTCACGGCGGCGGAAAGCATATTAAAAGAGCCTGTCACATCCCGTAACAGGCTCCGTTGTTTTACTCTCTATGCTTATGCAAGACCTATCTTCTTAGCGATATCCTCGAGCTTTTTGTTGAATTTCTCCATCTTCAGCTCATCGCCGAAATAGCGGTTGAGTAAGCCCTCGAATGACTTTCCGTGTCTTGCCTCGTCCTTAGCCATTTCATGAACTGTGTCATGGATAGCGTCATAGCCGAGCTCCTTGGCTCTCTTTGCAAGCTCAAGCTTGCCCGCGGTCGCGCCGCACTCAGCCTCTGCTCTTACACGCAGGTTCTCCTTTGTCGATGTCGATACGACCTCGCCCAAAAGCTCTGCAAACTTAGCAGCATGGTCAGCCTCCTCATAAGCCGCTCTCATGTAATAGTCGCCTATCTCCGGATAGCCCTCTCTGAACGCCTGACGCGCCATAGCTATGTACATACCTACCTCGCAGCA
>CAMNAT010000032.1 GCA_946531785.1 uncultured Oscillospiraceae bacterium | reverse complement strand
AAAGAATGTGTATAAAAGATATTTCGCGCGGCTCGATAAGCCCGCGGAGGAAAAGGATATAGCTGCGTTTGCCGCGGGCATGGAGTTCAGGGACTTCACCGCGCGTCCGGCAAGGCTGGAGATCTGCGCAGATGCACATGAGGCATATGTTGAGATCGCCGAGGGGAAGTTCCATCAGGTCAAGCGGATGTTTGAACGGGTAGGAAAGACGGTCGTGTATTTAAAACGCGTTGCGGTCGGCGGGCTTGCGCTGCCGGAGGATCTGCCGCTTGGTGCGGTGCGCGAATATACGATAGATGAGCTTAACACTATGATAAAGGGAGAAGGTAAGTCATGAGAATAAATATTGATAGCGGATGGCGGTTCTATAAGGGCGATCTTGCGCCGAAAACTCCGGCGGACAGCTGGGGTGGCGCAAAGGCGGGCGCGTATAACTTCGGCGCGGTAAATGCCGCGCTTGACGACAGCAAATGGCGCATACTCGATCTGCCGCATGATTTTGTCGCAGAGGGCGATTATACAAGGAGCAGCGGCGATTCCGGCATGGGTGATATACCCGAGATGGAGAGCATCGACAGCCGCCATGTGGCGGGCGGCTCGCTTGCGGGCGGCGTTGCGTGGTACAGAAAGACCTTTGATGCTCCGGGTGATAAGCGCGTTATGCTGCACTTCGGCGGCGTGTACAGATGCTGTGATGTGTATCTGAATCAGAATTATATCGGTCATCATGAGAGCGGCTATTCGAGCTTTTGCTTTGATGTGACCGACTTCATAAATAACGACGGCAAAAACAATGTGCTTGCCGTGCGCGTGGATGCGACCGGCCGCGAGGGCTGGTGGTATGAGGGCGGCGGCATATACCGCCATGTATGGCTCGAGGTAACGGAAAATATCCGCTTCGCACCGTCGGGCGTGTTCGTGATGCCCTCGGTAAACCTTGAAGATAAAAAAGCGGATATAAGGGTAAAGGTTGAGATAAGCAATAAAAATACGGAAGCCGCGGCGGTCACGATAAAGACTGTGGTAACCGATGCGGACGGCTGTAAGGTCGCGGAGTGTGAAACGGCGGCGGACTGCACCGCATGGGATAAGACTTTGGCGGAGCTTGCCTTTGGCTTTAATGACGCGCACCTCTGGGATATAGACGATCCGTATCTATATACGCTCACAACGGAATTATATTCCGGTGATAAGCTTCTGGATACGAATAAAACCGCCTTCGGCGTGCGCGAAACGCGCTTTGATGCCGACAAGGGCTTTTTCTTAAACGGCAGACCGCTGAAAATCAAGGGGGTGTGCTGCCATCACGATCATGCCGGAGTGGGTATAGGCATCCCGGACAGCGTCTGGGAATACCGCATAGCTCAGCTCAAAAGCATGGGCGCGAACGCTTATCGCGGCGCGCATGGTCAGATTGCGGATGAGGTGCTCGATATCTGCGACAGGATGGGTATGCTCGTGTTTGCCGAAACGCGGCGCATGTCGAGCTGCGAGGAGGATCTGGAATGCCTGCGTGAGGTCGTGCGGCATGGGAGAAATCACCCGTCTGTGTTCCTCTGGGGCATAGGCAACGAGGAGATATTCGTTCAGCATAAGCCGGAAACTAAAAAGGTGATGCTCACAATGCGCGCGGAGCTGAGAAGGCTCGATCCGACGCGTCCCGTGACTGCGGCGGTCGTATGTTGGGACGGAGTAAAGCGGTATGAGCATGCAAGGATGTTCATAGGCATTACCGACAAGACTCTGGATGTGATGGGCTTCAACTATTGCCGTACCGCATGGGATGATTACCATGAGCGTGTTCCGCAGCAGCCGGTCATAGTGACCGAGGAGGCTTCAAACGCATGGACAAGGGGCGTGTACAGCACAGACGAGCCCTCGGGAAGATATTATATATTTGATCCGGATAATGAGGAAAAATGCAGCTCCGGCAAAAAGGCGGTAAAGCGAGATACGGCGGAGCTGTCATGGAAAAAGGTCGCGGAGAGCGATTATATTTCCGGTACCTTCATCTGGACGGGCATAGACTACCGCGGCGAGCCAACGCCGCTGTCGTACCCGTGTGTGTATTCGCATTTCGGACTGATGGACTACTGCGCGTTCCCGAAGGACAGCTATTTCTACTTTAAAAGCTGGTGGCAGGATGAGCCGGTGCTGCACATTTTTCCGCATTGGAGCATGGACAACGAGGGTGAAAGGCTGCCTGTTTACTGCTACAGCAACGCCGATGAGGTCGAGCTGTTTGTAAACGGAAAAAGCTATGGCAAAAAGGCTATGGAAAGAAATTGGTACATTGAATGGCCTGATGTCGTATATGCACCGGGCGAGCTGAAAGCGGTGGCATATAAGGACGGTAGGGAGATAATGACAAGGATCGTCAGGACAACGGGTGCGGCGGCTGCTATAAACGCTGAGCCGTACCGCGATAGTATTACTATAGGTGATACCGCAGTAATAAATATCCGTATATGTGACAGTAACGGCGAGATCGTTCAAACAGCCGATAACAGGCTCAGCTTTGAGATAGAGGGCGGCGAGCTTGCGGGTACCGGTAACGGCGATCCGGCGGATCACGACTCGGAAAAGCTTCCGTACCGCCGCGCGTTCATGGGCAGATGTCAGTTGCTTGTCCGCGCAAGGGAAAAGGGAACAGTAAAAGTAAAAATAACATCACCGTCTTTAGAGGCGGCGGAGTGTACGATAGAGGTAAATGATATATGAGTGATCAGATCAGTATCGGTGAGCGCACAATGCCGCAGCCGCTTGCGGCGCGGCTCAGACCGGAAACGATAGATGATATAGTCGGTCAGGAGCATCTTCTCGGTGAGGGCAGGGTGCTGCGCCGCATAATCGAGCAGGACATGGTGTCGTCAATGATATTCTGGGGGCCGCCCGGAGTCGGCAAGACGACGCTTGCAAATGTCATCGCAAACCGGACAAGGGCGCGGTTTATAAACTTCTCCGCGGTCACGAGCGGGATAAAGGATATCCGCAAGGTCATGCAGGAGGCGGACGATAATCTGCGCTTCGGCGAAAAGACTATTGTGTTTGTGGACGAGATACACCGCTTCAACAAGGCGCAGCAGGACGCGTTTCTGCCGTTTGTGGAAAAGGGCAGCATAATCCTTATCGGCGCGACGACCGAGAACCCGTCGTTTGAGGTCAACGGCGCTCTTCTGTCGCGCTGCAAGGTGTTTGTCCTGAAGCCTCTCTCCGAGGACAGCATAACGGGACTTTTAAAGCGCGCTATCGCAAGCCCGAACGGCTTCGGCGGTCAGGCTGTAGATATCTCAGATGAGATACTGCATACCTTAGCCGCGTTCGCCAACGGCGATGCGAGGACGGCGCTCTCAACTCTTGAAATGGTTATCTTAAACGGTGATTTTGACGGGAAGACGACTACCGTAACGACGGAAACCGTCGAGCAGTGCATATCTAAAAAATCGCTGCTCTATGATAAGAGCGGCGAGGAGCATTATAACCTGATCTCGGCGCTTCATAAGTCCATGCGGAATTCCGATCCTGACGCTGCGGTATATTGGCTTGCAAGGATGCTGGAGGCGGGCGAGGATCCGCTATATATAGCGAGGCGCGTTGTGCGGTTCGCCAGCGAGGATGTGGGGCTTGCCGATCCGCGGGCGATGGAGATGGCGGTAGCGGCGTATCAGGCATGTCATTTTATCGGTATGCCGGAATGCTCTGTAAATCTCACGCAAATAGTGGTGTACCTGTCGCTTGCGCCGAAGTCCAATGCGTGTGATGTTGCGTACATGGAGGCGCGGCGCGACGCGATAGCGCAGGTAGCCGAGCCTGTGCCGCTGCATATCAGGAATGGTGTTACCAAGCTCATGAAGGAGATCGGCTACGGCAAGGGCTATATTTACGCCCACGATACCGAGGACAAGCTCACCGCCATGAGCTGCCTGCCGGAGTCGCTGATGGGAAAGGAATACTACCGCCCGACCGTTCAGGGCTTAGAGGGCAGGTTCAAGGAACGGAACGAAAAGATAAAGGAATGGAAACGGCAGCATAAGGATGACTGATTTATAAAAGACCATGCATGGGCAATGCCAGTGCATGGTCTTTGTATATGTAATTATTTTTTGTGCCGTTCTTTTATATATTGTATATACATTTGTATTCTGGATTTGGTTATATTATATCTTCTTTTTATCCGTGAGCCGAAAGTTTTGGGCTTTAGCATAACAACACAAGGCTTCCATGCTTTACATTCTTCGCACCAGTCGTCGCAAAGTATCACATCCCGCTCTTTCAGGGGTTTTGAGTTTTCTATCATATACTTGTTAAAACAACTTAAACAAAATTCTGCCATTTTAGAAAGTGCTCCCTTCTTAGTTTTATCTGCAACAGAAACAAATCTTCCAAACATCTATTATATAGAAATAACGTTGCTTTGTCAAGGCGTTATAGAAATTTTATTTCGTTTTTGATTTCAAGCGGAAATAATATATTATAATTAGAAAAAATCGAAAGTGAGAACGGCATATGACATTTGGTGAAAGACTCAGATATTTAAGAGAAGAAAAGGAACTCCGTCAAAAGGATGTTGCAGAAAGAATGAAAATATCTACAAGGATGATCGGATATTATGAATCTGATAAGCATTTCCCGAGTGATGCGCAAATGGTTATCGCTTTAGCGAAGTTTTTCGATGTATCTCTCGACTACCTTTTTGGGATATCAAATGTCAAAAACAGTAACACAATGAATGAATTTGAAAACTTGTTTGCCGAGCTTTCCGAGGAGAATAAAAAATCCGCAATAGATTATCTGAATTATCTTAAAGATATGCAATAAGTACAGATCAAAAGTCAAATAAATAATAATATATTCTTGACATGCTGATAAAAATATAATATAATAATATTGCAACTAAAAATAGTTGCAGTGCGGAGGTAATATGAGTAAAAAAGAAAAGCTGATAGCAAGACTTTTGCAAAAACCAAAGGATCTTACATTTGAAGAAGTTATCCAATTGATGAGTTATTTTGGTTATGGCTTAGTTGCCGGAGGGAAAACAGGTGGCTCGCGTATCGCCTTTGCAAATGCGAATAAGGACTATATCCGTATGCATAAACCGCATCCGAGGAATGTTCTTAAAGCTTATCAGGTTCAAAATCTGATCAATGATCTGAAGGAGCGTGATCTAATATGAAAAATGTAATGACATATAGAAACTATATCGGAACTGTCAGCTTTTCCGAGGAAGATGGTTTATTTTACGGAAAAGTTGTTGGTATAACAGATTCTATTTCATTTGAAGGAGAGTCAGTGTCGGAGCTTACACAGGATTTTCACGACGCGATAGATGAATATATCGAATTTTGTAAAGATAATAATAAGGAGCCGCAGCAACAGTACAAGGGAAGTTTTAATGTGAGGATAAATCCGGATCTTCACAGGCGTGCAAGCCTAATGGCTCAGTCAATGAATATTTCGCTGAACAGCTTTGTAGAGCAGTCTGTTAAAAATCAGTTAGCACAAAGCAGTTGATCAATAAAAAAAGCAATTATAAAAGACCATGCCCGGGGCTTTGCCCGCGCATGGTCTTTGTGTTATCAAACCTTTTCAACACCGAGCTTTACATTCTCGCCGTTGATGTTCCACTCCTTTGAGTTATCGCAGTCCGCGCCGTCGATGATCTTATCGGCAAGCACCTGACCCTTGATATACTCTCCGTTGTTTTTAAATATTCCGCTTATCTTCTCGTTGCCGGAAACATAGACCTTGATGTGATCCATTACCTCAAAGCCTGAATCCTTACGCATGTTCTGGAGCTTTGAAACCAACTCTCGCACAAAGCCCTCTTCGATCAGCTCGTCGTTGAGCTTTGTTTCAAGCACAACGGTCATTTCGCCGTTCTGATCTGTCACATAGTCATCGGACTTCACCGATTCGATCAGAAGATCCTCAACGGTAAGCACCTCCGGTGTGCCGTCTACCTCGATGGTGAGGCTGCCTTTTGCGGTAAGCTCTGCCATCGCTGCCGAGCCGTCGAGATTTGCAAGGATCTCACGAACGGCGTTGATGTTCTTGCCGAAGCGTCTGCCGAGCGTTCTGAGCTGCGGCTTGAAGCTGTAGGATGCGAACTTTGAAACATCGTCAACGAACTCTACATTCTTGACGTTCAGCTCCGCCTTTATGATGTCCTTATAGAACTCCTTGAGCGCTGTGCCCGCCTTTACATATATCGCGTTCAGCGGCTGGCGGCTCTTGAGCGCGGATGTGTTTCTGCACGCTCTGCCGAGCACAACGATGTCAAGAACCTCTGCCATGCTGTCCTCAAGCTCCTTGTCGATTAGCTTTTCATCAGCTGTCGGGAAGTCGCAAAGGTGGATGCTTTCCGGTGCGTCCTTATCTATGGAGCGCACAAGGTTCTGATAGATCTCTTCGGTCATGAACGGTATCATCGGCGCCGAGATCTTGCAGAGCGTAACGAGCGAGGTATAGAGCGTCATATACGCGTTTATCTTATCCTCGGTCATATCCTTCACCCAGAAGCGCTGGCGCGAAAGACGAACATACCAGTTGGACATATCGTCAACGAGCTTGTCAAGCACCTTTGTGGTCTCGGGTATCTTGTATTCGGAAAGATATCTGTCTACATCCTTTACTGCCGAGTTGACGCGCGAGAGCATCCACTTATCCATAACTGAAAGCTTGTCATAGTCAAGCGTGTACTTTGTCGCGTCAAAGCTGTCTATATTTGCATAGAGCACGAAGAATGCGTATGTGTTCCAGAGCGTGCCCATGAACTTGCGCTGTCCCTCTGTCACCGCCTTGTCATAGAAGCGGTTCGGCAGCCACGGCGCGGAGTTGGAGTAGAAGTACCAGCGTACCGCGTCGGCGCCGTGACGCTCCAGAGCGTCGAACGGGTCTACCGCGTTGCCCTTGGACTTTGACATCTTCTGTCCGTTCTCGTCCTGAACAAGACCGAGAACGATAACATTCTTATACGGTGCCTTGTTAAAGAGCAGAGTCGATTCCGCAAGCAGGGAATAGAACCAGCCTCTTGTCTGATCCACCGCCTCGGAAATGAAGTCCGCGGGGAAGTTCTCTTCAAATATATCCTGATTCTCAAACGGATAATGCCACTGTGCAAACGGCATCGCGCCCGAGTCGAACCAGCAGTCTATTACCTCCGGAACTCTCTTCATCTCACCGCCGCAGTCCGGACATTTTATCGTTACCGCATCGACGAACGGGCGGTGCAGCTCGATATCGTCCGGGCAGTTGTCTGACATTTCCTTTAATTCAGCTATCGAGCCTACAACATGGCGCTTGCCGCAGGAGCATTCCCAGACATTGAGCGGTGTGCCCCAGTAACGGTTACGGCTTATGCCCCAGTCCTGAACATTTTCAAGCCATGAGCCGAAGCGACCCTCACCGATGGTCTTGGGTATCCAGTTTATAGTCTTATTGTTTCTGATAAGGTCGTCCTTTACCGCCGTCATCTTTATGAACCATGTGTCGCGCGCATAGTAGATGAGCGGTGTATCGCAGCGCCAGCAGAACGGATAGCTGTGCTCGAACTTTGGCGCGGAAAACAGTCTGCCGTCGGCATCCATATCCTTTAAGATGACCTTGTCTGCATCCTTTACGAACAATCCCGCATACGGGGTATCATCTGTCATATTGCCCTTTCCGTCAACAAACTGCACGAACGGGAGATCATAGTCTCTGCCGACGTGCGCGTCGTCCTCACCGAAGGCGGGAGCGATATGAACGATACCTGTACCGTCGCTCATGGTAACATAGCCGTCACAGGTCACATAGTGCCCCTTCTTGTCCTGCTTTGCAACATACGCGCCTGTGCATTCAAAGAGCGGCTCATATTCCTTATGCTCAAGCTCGCGGCCTGAGAATGTCTCAAGTACCTCATATGCCGGCTCGTCGTCCTTGGCAAGCGAGCCCAAAACGCTGTCCAGAAGCGCCTGTGCAAGATAATATGTGTAGCCGTCCGCAGCCTTTACCTTTGCATAGGTCTCGTCCGGGTTCACGCACAGCGCCACGTTTGAGGGCAGCGTCCACGGTGTGGTCGTCCACACGAGGAAATATGCATCCTCGCCCTTTACCTTGAAGCGGGCAACGGCTGAACGCTCCTTGACATCCTTATAGCCCTGTGCGACCTCGTGCGAGGAAAGCGGAGTTCCGCAGCGCGGGCAGTAGGGAACTATTTTGTGTCCTTTATACAGCAGTCCCTTGTCCCAGATCTGCTTTAACGCCCACCATTCGGACTCGATAAAATTGTTGTCGTATGTTATATATGGGTCGTCCATGTCAGCCCAGAAGCCGACAGTCGAGGAGAAGTCCTCCCACATGCCCTTGTATTTCCATACGCTTTCCTTACATTCCTTTATGAACGGCTCAAGACCGTAGCTTTCGATCTGATCCTTGCCGTTGATGCCGAGCTTTTTCTCGACCTCAAGCTCTACCGGCAGTCCGTGTGTGTCCCAGCCCGCCTTACGGATTATCTTTGCGCCCTTCATCGTATGATAGCGCGGTATCATGTCCTTTATAACTCTTGTGAGAACATGACCGATATGCGGCTTACCGTTCGCTGTCGGCGGACCGTCATAGAATGTGTAAACAGGACCTGCAGAACGTGTCGTGATACTCTTTTTGAAGATATCGTTGTCCTTCCAGAACTTTTCGATGTTCTTCTCACGCTCCACGAAATTCAGGTTTGCGTCGACCTTTTTATAGGTGCTCATATTTTTCCTCCTTATAATACAAAAACTCTGTCCTGATCAAACCAAGACAGAGTTTAAAATTCTGTAACCACTTGTTCAATCGGCGTACCATTATACGCGTCCCCGGTCACGGCGGGATCCCGGCATGACTTAATGAGGGATATCCCTGTTCAGACATGCGGCTCGGAAGTGATGTTCACAATTATCTACTTACCGCCGGGCTCGCACCGCCCCCGGCTCGCTCATAGCTTTTGATAATGGCTACTGTCTTCGTCAACGCCTTTTAACGTAAGTAATTATAATATATTTTATTTTCATTGTCAATAGCTTTTTTGGAAAAACCGCTTAAAACTTTTCAATGTAGCAGCCGTTTTTCGCTGCAAAGTCTTGCGTAATTGTTCTGCCCCTCGCTGTAGTATACGGCATAGAGCACCTCATCCTTTGTCGCGGAATACAATCCGACGCTCTCATATGCTGAGGTGTTTAGCTGAACATTTATGACCGGCATTTCGTCGATGGCATTTATGCCTGCAGCGCTTATTTCACTGCCGCGCAGACGGTATACCGTGTCGCTGTTGCAGTCAACTATATATTCGTAATCGGTGCGGAAATATGTCCGCTCGTCTGTTCCGAAGATCATTTCCTCGTTTTTGCCGTCAAGGCCGCAGTAATAGCAGCTGTCGCCGTCCGGCACAGCATAGTAGAGGTGATCCTTGTCCATGTAGGTAAGCCGCACATTTTTCATATCGACGAGCTTTTCGCGCTTTCCGCTGTCGAGAGAGATCCGCCAGATGCCGCTGTCGTATTTTACTCCGGAGTCAGATGCATAGTACGGATATGCATTTTCGGGATATACATCATAGTACAGCTGGCCGTTATAGATAAAGCAGCTGCTGTAGTTGCTCGCATCGTCGGCTATAAGCTGCATATCTGTACCGTCGGCAGCGCATGAATATATCTGCGCCGGCACTACCTCAGACGCGCCGCCGGTGAGGAAATATATCCTGTCCTTATATATGGTAAATCCGTATGGGTCATATTTATCGACCGTCGCGGGCAGCGGGCTGAGCTTGTACTGCTCCGATACGAAGCGTATGCCGCCGTTATTTGCAGCATATGCCGTAGTTATCGCGGTGTCTGCGCCTGTTGTATATACCCGCCCGAACGGAAGCACTCCGTCATGAGCCGCGGTATTTGTGCCGCTCTCCTGCGCTGTCTCGGGCGGTGTTACATTTATATTCATGCTGCATCCGCAGCCTGCAAGCGACGCGCATACGGCAGCCGCGCAAAGGATGCAGGTCATCTTCTGTTTCATAGTGATTCCCCCCTGAAAAAATTTCTTATAAGGAAAAAAGAGACCGCCGAAGCGGTCTCATGATATTCAAGCTATTAGCCTAATTCAGCAAAGTACTTGATAGTTCTTACCATCTGTGATGTGTATGAGTTCTCGTTGTCATACCATGAAACTACCTGTACCTCATAAAGACCGTCGCCTATCGGAGCTACCATTGTCTGAGTTGCATCGAAGAGTGAGCCGAATCTCATACCAACGATATCTGATGAAACGATCTCGTCTGTGTTGTAGCCGAAGCTCTCGTTTGAAGCAGCCTTCATTGCAGCGTTGATGCCGTCAACTGTTACATCGTTGCCCTTAACAACAGCTGTAAGGATAGTTGTTGAGCCTGTCGGTGTCGGAACTCTCTGAGCTGAGCCGATGAGCTTGCCGTTGAGCTCGGGGATAACAAGACCGATAGCCTTTGCAGCGCCTGTTGAGTTCGGAACGATGTTTACAGCAGCTGCTCTTGAACGTCTGAGGTCGCCCTTTCTCTGCGGACCGTCAAGTGTCATCTGATCACCTGTGTATGCGTGGATCGTGCACATGATACCTGACTGGATAGCAGCGTACTTGTTAAGAGCGTCTGCCATCGGTGCAAGACAGTTAGTTGTGCATGATGCAGCTGAGATGATCGTATCCTCTTTCTTTAATGTGTCGTGGTTTACGTTGAAAACAACTGTCGGAAGATCGTTGCCAGCCGGAGCTGAGATAACAACCTTCTTTGCGCCTGCGTTGATGTGAGCCTGCGCCTTAGCCTTTGATGTATAGAAGCCTGAGCACTCGAGAACAACGTCTACATCGAGCTCGCCCCACGGACAGTTGTTAGCATCCGGGAATGCATAGATCTTTATTTCCTGACCGCAAACTGTGATCGAATCCTCGCCTGCTGTTACCTTGTCAGCATACTCATACTTACCCTGTGATGAATCATACTTTAAAAGATGAGCAAGCATCTTCGGGCTTGTAAGATCGTTGATAGCAACTATCTCATAGCCCTCTGCGCCAAACATCTGTCTGAACGCAAGACGTCCGATACGGCCAAAGCCGTTAATAGCAACCTTTACTGCCATTTTTAATTCCTCCTGAAAATATATATATTTTTAGTGATTTTTATACACTTAGATATATTTTACATCATTATACGAAAATATACAAGACCTTTTTTTAAATTTCTTGAATTTGCACAAAAATTTTGTTAATATTTAAGCAATATTGAGAAAAGTGCGTTTTATCGACATGCTTTTAATACGCGGTTACTACGCTAAACTGAAATTTACCGGCTTATTGACAGAATCTTCATTTAAAAACCATGACTTTTAATGATATAGATATTGAAAACATTCCTGCATTGTGGTAAAATATATAATATATGAGCAGATATTTAAGTGCTTACAAGGCTATGCCGGACTTATATCGGTCCAATGCGAAAAGCAGA
>CAMNAT010000031.1 GCA_946531785.1 uncultured Oscillospiraceae bacterium | reverse complement strand
AATATACGGAGGTGCGGAGAATGAGAAAAACAAAGATCGTATGTACTGTAGGTCCGGCAACGGATGACGAGTCGGTATTGCGCGAGCTGATGCTGGCGGGCATGGATGTTGCGCGTATCAACTTTTCACACGGTACGCATGAAGCGGCAAAGATCATGGTCGATAAGATCAAGAAGGTGCGCGAGGAACTGAATCTGCCTGTTGCCATCCTGCTTGATACAAAGGGACCCGAGATACGCCTGAAAACATTCAAGGACGGCAAAGTTACTCTCAAAGAGGATCAGACCTTCACTCTCTGCACAAGTGATGTTGAGGGTGATGAGACAATGGTATCCATCACTTATCCTGATCTCACAAAGGATGTGTCGGTAGGATCGAGGATACTCATAGATGACGGATTGATCGAACTCAATGTCACATCCATAAAGAACGATAAGATAGTATGTGTAGTAAAGAACGGCGGAACTATCTCCGACAGGAAGGGCGTAAATGTTCCCAATGTGGAGCTTTCTATGCCGTATATGAGCGAAAAGGACCGCTCGGATATCCTTTTCGGAATAGAGCAGGATTTTGATTTTATCGCGGCATCCTTCTGCCGCACAGCATCAGACGCGCTTGAGATAAAGCAGTGGCTGGAGCGCAATGGCGGACGCGATATAAATATAATAGCAAAGATCGAGAACGCGCAGGGCGTTAAGAATATCGATGAGATATTGAATATCGTTGACGGTATCATGGTAGCCCGCGGCGACATGGGTGTTGAGATAGATATGCAGGATCTTCCGGTAATCCAGAAGATGCTCATAAAAAAGACCTACAGAGCCGGCAAGCGTGTTATCACCGCAACACAGATGCTTGATTCGATGATACGCAATCCGCGTCCGACAAGAGCTGAGGTATCTGATGTTGCAAACGCTATTTATGACGGAACATCGGCAATAATGCTCTCAGGCGAGACGGCTATGGGCAAGTACCCTGTAGAGGCGGTAAAGACAATGGCATCCATCGCGGAAAGAACAGAGCATGAGATAGACTATGTCGCAAGGCTCAAGAGGATGGAATTTACAAGCGGCTTCGATGTAACGAACGCGATCTCACACGCAACATGTACGACCGCTCACGATCTCGGCGCGGCGGCTATAATCGCGCTTACATATTCAGGCGGCACTGCGCGTCAGATATCGCGATTCCGTCCGAACTGTCCGATAATCGCTCCGACGTTGAGTGAAAAGGCAAGACGGCAGCTCAATATGTCGTGGGGTGTTATCCCTGTTGCGGCAAGCATGGCTGCAAATTCCGATGACCTTTTTGACAGCTCCGTTGATGATGCTGAGGCGATGAATCTCGTGCAGAACGGTGATCTTGTAGTCATTACCGGCGGTATGCCGTTAGGTGTTGCAGGTACTACAAACCTCATGAAGGTGCATCTGGTAGGACATATCCTTGTAAAGGGTAAGGGTCTTGTCGATCTCCATTCGACCGGTACGGCGTGCGTTGCGCATGGTAAGCGCGAGCTTGAGGCGCGATATGGCGAGGGCGATATAGTAGTACTCGACAGACTGACAAATGATATGATACCGATACTCAAGACAGCATCGGGCATCATAACGGAGGAGTCAGATCACACGGATGATCTCAATATCCTTGCGATGGCTCTTGATATACCTGTTATAATCGGTGCTGCGGGTGCTACAAAGATATTAAAGACAGGGACATCCATAACTGTTGACGGCTCAAATGGTATGGTATACGCCGGACATAAATCGGCAGAATTCAATTGATATGAGCTATAAAAGTGAAACAAGACTCACCGTGCGCTATGCCGAAACGGACATGATGGGCATCGTGCATCATTCGCGGTATTACCCGTGGTTTGAGGTCGCGCGCACGGATTGGGTAAAAAAATCGGGTTATACATATTCGGAGATGGAGCGGCAGGGAGTTCTTCTGCCGCTTACCGAAACACAGTGCAAATACCACTACGGGCTGCGATATGAGGATGAGGTGCTCGTCACCTGCCGCGTTTCAAAGCTTACTGTGGCACGGATAGAATTTGAATATGAGGTGTATCGGCTGCCTGATATGACAAAGATGTCTGAGGGCAAAACGAAGCATGGTTTCATCAACGCAGAGTTCCGTCCGATAAATCTGAAAAAGACATATCCGGATATGTGGAAAGCGATATCGGATCTGGTATGAAGATAGCAATACTTGACGCGGCAACGCTCGGTGATGATATAGAGTTCGGGATGTTTGACGGACTGGGGGATATAGCGATATATCAGAAGACTGCTCCGGATGAGGTCGAAGAACGCATTGCCGATCGTGATGTGGTAATATTGAACAAGGTAAAGCTCGGCGCGGGAAATCTTCCCGCTGCCGGGCATTTAAAGCTTATATGCGTAACTGCGACGGGATATGACAATATTGATCTTGACTATTGCCGCGAGCATGGGATAGGCGTTTGCAATGTAAAGGGGTATTCTACCGACAGTGTTGCGCAGCTTACTACGGCAATGGCGCTGTCACTTGTGAATCATCTGCGTGTTTATGACGATTACTGCAAGGACGGCAGCTATACCGCAAGCGGCATACATAACAGGCTGGAGCCTGTTTTCCATGAGCTTAGAGGTATGACATGGGGGATAGTCGGTCTTGGCGCGATAGGAAAAAAGGTCGCGGAGATAGCACAAGCCTTCAGATGCCGTGTGCTTGCGTATAAGCGCACGCCGGATGACGCATACAATTGTGTGGCGCTTAGAGAGCTGTGCAAAAGCTCTGATATAATATCTGTA
The DNA here is from genome assembly GCA_946531785.1 of uncultured Oscillospiraceae bacterium. Lineage (GTDB taxonomy): Bacteria > Bacillota > Clostridia > UBA1381 > UBA1381 > Ornithomonoglobus. Next base: position 8,790 of record CAMNAT010000031.1, on the reverse strand, counting down.
CACCTTCCGCTTACTGAGGCGACACATGGGATAATAAGCCGCGATATGATCGGGTGTATGAAAAGCTCGGCAATAGTTATTAATGCCGCGCGCGGAGCGGTCGTAGATGAAGCGGCGCTTGCCGATGCGATGGTTTCGGGCAGACTCGGCGGGCTTGGTATAGATGTGTTCAGTACAGAGCCTATGGCTCTTGACAGTCCGTATCAGGCACTTTTAAATGATCCGAATGTGATATTCACACCTCATATGGCATGGGGCGCATATGAGGCTCGTGTGCGGTGCATGGAAGAGATCGCGCTTAATATCGAGGCGTATATGCGCGGCGAGACGCGCTCAAGAGTCGATATACTTTAATACGGGGGTTTGGTTTAAATATGAAAAGCAAAAAGCACAGAAGCAATGAGAGAGCGATCGCATGGCTTATATTATGTGCAGCAGCGGTTGCGGGAATCGTGTTCTGTATTATACTGCTGTTTACAGGAAGAGTAAAGACAATAAAAATAACCGGCGGTACAACGGTGTATCATATAGACGATGAGCAGTATGAGCTTTCAGCCGAGCCGCTTGTCTGCGACGGGATCCAGTATGTGCCGGGCGCTGACATCCTTGCAAACTGTGATTATGAGGTGAGCTGGAACAATGAGCAGAACGCGCTCGCGCTCAAAAACAAGGACGGAATATCCTATGTATATCTTGACAATGTGCTCGTTTCTCATCTGGGAGAGCCTATGCAGTTTGCCAACACGACCTTCTCACGCAAAAAAGTTATGTATATGCCGGCAGATATGGTGAACTTTTTCCTGGATGAGAACAAGGAAAAGATGACGATTGAGGGTGATCTGAAAGCGTTTAAGATCCCGACGAGAGATTGTCTTGAAAACACACCGGATCCCGATGATACATACAGGCTGTCGGGGAATGTTTCGGAATATAATAATGTGTATGTGATCAACGGCAATGTTGCGATGGAGCAGCTTTATTATCCGGATGCGGCATGTGTGGGTTATGCACAGGTGATAAACTCTATTGCCGCCGCTTTCCCTGAGTCAAAGGTCTATGATATAGCTATCCCGACGATGAGCGAGTTTTACGGCCCGCGTCAGATATATACAAACCAGACCAACGGTATCAGAAAGATATATCAGAATCTTGACAGGAGCGTAATGCCTGTAAATTCCGTGAAGGCTCTCTGGGAGCATGCGGGCGAGAAGCTTTACTTCAATACCGATCACCACTGGACACAGCGCGGCGCGTTCTATGTATATTGCGCTCTTCTTGAAGCGATGGGTGAGGATATACCTTCGCTTGATGATTTCCAGACGAATAACATAGAGAATTTTGTCGGATCGTGGAAGAACTTTGTCAAGGGCACTCCGGCGGAGGCACAGCTTACAAACAGCCCCGAGCTCATGGAGAGGTTTATGCCGAGGGTGCAGTACACGGGCGATATATATTCAGATCAGGAGCTTAAAGAGCGGACCGGCAAGAGTGAGGTCATCAACCTCAACGACAACACATACAGCACATTTATCCGGGGAGATCAGCCGGTGACGAAGTATGTCTCAAACGCGCCGAGCGGCAAGAAGGCTGTTGTTATCAAGGAGTCATACGGTGACGCGTTTGCGACGTGGCTCGTTGACTATTACACCGAGCTGTATGTTATAGATCCGCGATACTGGAATGGGTTCGCAAATCACAATAACACGATGAAGCTGAGGAACCTGAGCAATGTTGTCGGCGGATTTGACGATATAATCGTTATCAGCTATCCGGGTTCGACTAATGCGGATATCCGCGGTGCAATACAGTCGCTTGTAAACTGAAAACATGGGATATAATTATTAATAATTTATAAATTTTAATAAATATATTGCAAAACGGAAAAAAAGAGTGTATAATGTATCTGAATTTAAATTCAAACAAGGAAGGAAGATAAGATAATGAAAAAGACAGGAATATTTGCAATGATAACTGCAGGCGTGATGCTTGTGACCGCAGGCTGCGGTAAGACAAAGGCGGGTGCGGCTGCGGTCACAGTCGGTAATGTCAGCGTTACTATGAATGACATATCACTGTTCCTTACAAAGGGAGATGGCTTTGATGCTTCCAAGAAGCAGTATGTTGAGCTTATGTCACAGACTCTTAAATATGGAGAGCTTGCTAAGGCCGAAGGCGTAGAGCTTACACAGGAGGATATCGACGGCATCACACAGTCAAAAGCACAGCGCGCACAGCAGGCAGGCGGACTTTCGGCATACAAGGAGTATCTTGCAAAGGTCGGCTCAAGCATGGACTTTTTGACAACACTCTTTACTGCAAGCGCATATCAGAGCAAGCTTCAGGAGCAGTATTCAGCTGAGATCAAGGAGCCTGAAGAGGGCGAGATCGTAGATTATATGGAGAATAACTATCTCCGCGCAAAGCATATCCTTATAAGCAAGGAAGATGCGAATGCAACTGATGGCGAGGCGGCTGCAGATGCTACCCCCGGACCCGCAACAGAGGATGAGCAGGGCAGAAAGGGCGAGGATCTTGCAAAGGCGCTCTTAGACCGTGCAAAGGGCGGCGAGAACTTCGATGAGCTTATTGCGAAGTATAACTCGGATCCGGGTATGGCTTCAAACCCTGACGGCTATGTGTTCACAGACGGTACTATGATGAAGGAGTTCGAGGATTGCGTTAAATCGCTCCAGCCGGGTGAATTCGGTATTTGTGAAACATCATATGGTTATCATGTTATACAGAGATTGTCACTCGATGACAAGGATGAGAACTTCAACAAGTGGCTTGAAGATAACAGACAGAGTGTAATATCCGACATCACAGACAAGAAGCTTGATGAGCTTCTCAACAAAAAGTGCGATGAAAAGGGTATCAAATACAGCATAAATCAGTCAGCTGTAGACGCGTTTACAGAGGATATGATCGTAGAGGCTCCGACGGCACAGAAATAACTTTAAGAAACAGCAAAAAAAACCGCTCATCTGAGCGGTTTTTTCACCTTATAAGAAATTGCTGATTTATCTCGGCAACGCTTTGCGTTGTTTTTTCATGCAAAAGCTTGCAATCTCAATCAAAATGTGCTATAATAATAAGTACAAATACGATTTGCAGATTATGTCCCGTACATGGGATTTGAGGAGGATAATATGGCGAAAAAATCCAAGGAACAGCCATTCGATCTTTCGGTTATAGAAAATCAGAAGATCGTCGGGGTAGACCTGAATAATGAAATGAAAAAGGCATATATAGACTATGCCATGAGCGTTATCGTGAGCCGTGCTCTGCCGGATGTCCGTGACGGACTGAAGCCGGTGCACAGGCGTATACTCTACGATATGTATGAGGGCGGACTGCTGTACGAGGCGGATTTCAGAAAATCGGCAACGACTGTCGGTGATGTGCTGGGTAAATACCATCCGCATGGTGACGCTTCGGTATATGATGCCATGGTTCGTCTCGGTCAGGACTTCTCGCTCAGATATCCGCTGGTACAGCCTAAGGGTAACTTTGGTTCAGTGGATGGCGATCCCCCTGCTGCATACAGATACACAGAGGCTAAGATGTCGAAGATATCGGCATCCATGCTCACAGACATCGAAAAAGAAACGGTCGATTTTGTTCCGAACTTTGATGATAAGCTGAAGGAGCCGGATGTTCTTCCGTCAAGATTCCCGAACCTGTTGGTGAACGGCTCAAACGGTATTGCCGTAGGTATGGCGACAAATATACCGCCGCACAATCTTACGGAGTGTATAGATGCTATCATCGCGGCTATAGACGATCCTATGATAACCGTCGATGAGCTTATGAATTATATCCCGGGTCCGGACTTTCCGACCGGTGGTGTTATCATGGGCAGACGCGGTATCCGCCAGGCATATACCACAGGCCGCGGCAAGATCATTTTAAGAGCCAAGGCTGAGATCGAGGAATATGACAACGGTAAGCAGCGCATAATTGTGACTGAGATCCCGTATAAGGTCAACAAGGCTCAGATGGAGAAGCATATAAACGAGCTTGTGCGTGACGGTAAGATCGAGGGTATATCGTCCACACGCGATGAGTCATCGCAGGATATAAGGCTTGTTATCGACCTCAAGCGCGACGCAAACGCGAATGTGGTGTTAAATAATCTCTATAAACTCACAGAGATGCAGGAGTCCTTCGGTATAATCCTTCTGGCGCTCGTAGATAAGGTGCCGAAGATATTGAATCTCCGTCAGATGATAGACTACTATATCGCTCATCAGGAGGATGTCATCATCAGGAGAACACGCTATGACCTCAGAAAGGCTGAGGAGCGCGCTCATCTGTTAGAGGGCTATAAGATAGTAATAGATAACATAGATGAGGTAATACGCATAATCCGCGCCTCCAAATCAGTTGATGACGCAAAGGCAAATCTTTGCGAGCGATTCGAGCTCGATGATATCCAGGCGACTGCAATCGTAAGGATGCAGCTCGGAAGACTTTCCGGTATGGAGCGCGAAAAGATCGAGGAGGAGTACGAGGCGGTAATGGCAAAGATCGCCGAGTACAAGGAGATACTTGCGGATGAGGCGAAGGTGTGCGCGATCATAAAGACAGACCTCAATGAGATGAAGAACAAATTCGGCGATTCGCGCCGTACAGAGATCGAGATGGATTACACAGATCTTGACGATGAGGATCTCATAGCTGAGGAGGAGTGCATCTTCACCCTTACCCACAGCGGCTATGTAAAGCGTATGCCGGTCGACACATACCGCTCGCAGAAGCGCGGCGGCAAGGGAATAACCGGCGTGACCACACGCGAGGAGGACTTTGTTGAGCATATCTTCACATCCTCGACACACGATCACATCCTGTTTTTTACGACCCGCGGCGTTGTTTACCAGCTCAAGGGCTACCGCATACCCGAGTCAGGAAGAACGGCAAAGGGAATGGCAATTATTAATCTTATCCCGCTTGAGCCGGATGAGAAAATAAGTGCAGTGATCCCGATCAAGGAGTTCAATAACGGCGATTGTCTCACATTCGTAACTCGCGGAGGTATGATAAAGCGTTCGGATATCATGGACTATTCAAGGATACGCCAGAACGGTCTGAGGGCGATAGAGCTTGTTGAGGGCGATGAGCTGATAAGCGTGCTTCTTACCGATGGCGAGCAGGAGATGTTCATAGCGACGCGTAACGGTATGGCTATACGCTTTACCGAAAAGGACGCAAGGGTGCTCGGCAGAACGACTCGCGGCGTGAGAGCTATCGACCTGCGTGACGGTGATGAGGTAGTTTCAGCTGCGATAGCAGATGAGACAAGACGCATCCTTTCGGTAACCGAAAACGGCTACGGAAAGCGTACGGAGGTCTCGGAATACAGGTTGCAGAATCGTGCCGGAAAGGGTATAATCAACTATAAGCTCAGCGGCAAGACCGGAAAGCTTGCAGGAGTTGTATCTGCCGCAGAGGATGAGGATCTTATCCTCATAACATCGGAGGGTGTAGTCATCAGGATGCATGTCGATGAGATAAGCACATACAGCAGAAGCACTCAGGGCGTGCGCGTGATGAGGCTTGCCGATGGAGTGAAGGTTGTCAGCGTTGCGCTGACTGAGCGTTACCAGGAAGAGGATGCGGAGGCTGTTGACGCAGACGAAGCAACGGAGGAGTAATATGAAGCTTTCAACTACTGCCGCAGCGCTTGCGGTAATGCTTATGCTGTCGGGCTGCGGAGCAGCACCGGCGGATACAACGGAGCAGGCGACAGAAGCTGCAAGCATACCTGTCGTATCAAGCCCGGAGCCGGAAAAAGAAAAAGCGAAGGATGACTATAAAGAAAACGCTGTGCATGCGGTCATGAAGCTCACAAACGGCGATGAGATAGAGCTTGAGCTCTATCCCGAAGCAGCGCCTCTGACGGTGGACAATTTCGTAAATCTTGCAAAGAACGGTTTTTATGACGGAACAATAATACACCGCGTAGTTAAGGATTTCATAATCCAGGGCGGCGGATATGATGCGGAATATAACCGAAAGACGGGTGCTTCTGAGATCAAGGGCGAGTTTTTATCGAACGGGTTTAAAAACAGTATCAAGCATGAGCGCGGCGTGATCTCAATGGCGCGTATCGGCACCGATCCCGACAGCGCGTCAAGCCAGTTCTTTATCATGCAGAAGGCGGCACCGCATCTTGACGGCGATTATGCGGCGTTCGGTGAGGTCACAAAGGGAATGTCGGTCGTTGACAAAATTGCAGACTCAAAGCTCGCAAAGAACACGCCGGCAGGGCTTTCGGAGCTCCCGGAGGATCTGTATGTGATAGAAAAAATTTCGATAGAGGAGAAATAACATGAATATAGAAATAGAAATGAATGACGGCGGTGTCATCAAGGCGGAGCTTTATCCGGATATGGCGCCGATAACGGTAGAAAACTTTGTAAAGCTTATAAATGATAACTTCTTTGACGGACTTATCTTCCATCGTGTGATAAGCGGGTTTATGATCCAGGGCGGCGGAATGGATGCGGCGGGCACACCGAAGCATGCAGAGTCCATCAAGGGCGAGTTCGACTCGAACGGCGTGAAGAACGATCTTAAGCATAAGCGCGGCGTGCTTTCCATGGCGCGCACGATGTTCCCGAACAGCGCGTCGAGCCAGTTCTTCATCATGCATAAGGACGCGCCGCATCTTGACGGTCAGTATGCTGCATTCGGCAAGGTAACGGATGGGCTTGATGTTGTGGACAGGATAGCTGAGTGCGACACTGATTTCCGCGATCAGCCGGTAGTTCCGCAGGTCATCAAAACGATCAGACTGGTTTAAGCTGCATGGATAAAAATAAGCTTGACAGCTTGATAAATTATCTTCTTTCGGAAAGAAATGATACAAACGGGATAAGGATCCCCGAAGCTGTTCAGGACAAATTTGATCTTTACAGAAGCCTTGTAAACATTCGTCCGGCGGGAGAGGCAGATGCCGCCTTTCTTGAAACCGAGGACAGCTTTTTAAAGGAGCTGACAGCGGAAAAGGGGATAACAGATGTTGAAGATCTAACTCCCGTAAGGGATAATATATATTTATGGCAGGGGGATATAACAACACTGAAATGCGGTGCGATCGTGAACGCTGCAAATTCCGGGATGACCGGGTGCTATCAGCCTTGTCATTCATGTATAGACAACTGTATACACACCTTTGCCGGAGTAAGACTCCGGTATAAGTGCAGTGAGATAATGAGGGAGCAGGGGCATGAAGAGCCTACAGGAAGGGCGAAAATTACTCCGGCATATGATCTTCCGTGTGAGTATGTTATACACACTGTCGGACCGATAGTAAACGGAAGATTAACTGATAAACACAAAGAGCTGCTTGCGTCGTGCTACCGCTCATGTCTGCAGCTTGCTGTCCAAAATGGTATCCGCAGGATTGCATTTTGCTGTATCTCAACCGGAGTTTTCGGATTTCCGCAAAAGGAAGCGGCTGAAATTGCCGTAAACACCGTTATAGGATTCCTTGCAGATCACAAGATCAATGTGATATTCAATGTGTTTCAGGATAGCGATCTTATTATCTATAAACATTTACTTGAAAGTGAAAAAGCAAACATCAGATAAGGTCATAAAAAAACCAGGGCATCCGGTCAGGATAACCTGGTTTTTTCGTTCAGTTCATTTTTTGCCTGCTCATATGTTTTAAAATGCACCGTATGCATGTCTAGTCTTTTTGCGGTCTCGATATTTGCCGGATTATCATCTATAAAAACACACTCGGAGGGTGTCAGGGAATATTTACCAAACAGGATCTTATATATCTCCGGATCGGGCTTTATCACTCTGACATCACAGGAGAATACTCCGCCGTCGGTATATGGGATAAAGTCGAGTGCATCCGGCGCTGAATGCTTAACATGCTCTGAGAAGTTTGAAAGGTAGTAAACCATATACCCCGCAGACTTCAGCTCTTTTATCCAGGGGATAGCATAGTCGCGCTGTGCAACGGCTCTTCCGACCTCGTGATATGCATGACGTATCTCTTTTTCAAATCCTCCTGCGCGGTCTATAAAGCTTTGCAGAAGTTCGTCCTCTGTGAGCACACCGCGGTCTATCTCGTTCCAGAGCTCGCAGAACATCGCGCTGCGTACAGCTTCGGCGGTGTCGGTATCGAACAGATCATATATGTATTCGCCCCAGTCAAAATCAATAAGGACATTCCCGATATCAAATATAATATTTTTTATCATAAATTCTTTCAGCCTCCTTGTTTATATTGTACCACAGTATAAAAGCGTTTACAAGCCTGTTTTGTGCATTATATGAGTATAAAAAATGGGGCTTTGTTGAAAACGAACATAAAAATGAGATTTTTTTCGTAAAATTTATACATTTTCTATTGACAAAGCTTTACAAGGGTGATAAAATAGAAAAAGAGAATTTTGTTCTACGAATCTTTTTATAAAGGAGGCTAAACATGAAGATTCAAAAAGATAATTCCGTTAAGCCGAAGAAAGGCAGCTTTGCGGAAAACTGGGAACTGTACGTGCTTCTGGTGATCCCGGTATTGCTTGTTATTGTATTCAAGTTCTTACCGATGGCAGGATTATCGATCGCGTTCATGGACTATAAGCCGTTCCTCGGCTTCTCAGGCTCAACCTTCACAGGTCTTGAAACATTCAAAGAGGTTTTCACAAGCCCGGAGTTCTACTCAGCGCTTAAGAATACCCTCCTTCTGAACATTCTTGACCTTGTGCTCGGATCCCCTGCGCCTGTTATTCTTGCCATATTTATCAATGAGATCCATTGTAAGTGGTT
>CAMNAT010000030.1 GCA_946531785.1 uncultured Oscillospiraceae bacterium | reverse complement strand
GGCAGCGCAACGCCTGCCGATAAGAGCGACAATGTTGTAACCAATGATATGAGCTTTTTCATACAGACTTCCCCTTTCTCTCCGCCATCAGCTTATATTTGAGCCATGCAGCAAGTCCCGCGCCGTGACGAAACTCACCGTTTATAATAAGCTCCTCCACACGATTTTTATCCACGACCTCATCTGTGATGAACTCGGTATACTCCTTGTTGGTCTTCTTTTTTTCGGTACATCTTGCATGGAACAGATATATCACCTCATCCGTAGGTCCGAAGGACGGATAGAATCTGCCGAGAGCCGTAAGCTCGTCAACTATGTATCCCGTCTCCTCCTCCGTCTCGCGCCTTGCGGTTTCCTCCGGTGTATCTCCTTCATCGATTGTGCCCGCGGTGAATTCATATGTCCATGATTTTATCGGATACCTGTATTCCTTCTGCAGCACAAATCCGTCCGGGGTCTCAACGATCACGCACACTCCCGGCTTGATCTTAACAAATGAATACCGCGCCGCTTTTCCGTCAATATCAAGCTCATCCTCAATTATCTCAAACCGCGCCGCATGCAGCGTTTTACTCGAAACAACATTAAACAGCTCTGTATCCATTTCGCTCACCCCGGTATATTCTATAAATTCTCCTCGTTTTTCCTTATACGCTTATTTTCGTACATCATCTCATCAGCAGTCTTCATCAGTGCTCTGTAGTCAGTTTCGCCATATATCATGCTGTAGCCATATGAGAACCTGACGGAAACATCCACCGAATCATCAAGATGCGCTTGTAAGCTCCTGCCAAGCTGATTGAGTCTTTTAAGCTCGGCCTGAGCTTCTTCTTCCGAGTCATATCCGTAGAGCAGCATCAAAAATTCATCGCCGCCTAAACGGCCGACAATGCTGTTTTCACCGCCGAACGAGCTTATTGCTCCTGCAAGGGTTTTCAGATAAATATCGCCCTTGTCATGACCGCAGTTATCATTGATGACCTTCAGATCATCCGCGTCAAGCATTATAAGAACGCCGTGCTTCAGCTCCTCCGCAGCCTTGAAAAGCTCATCAAGACGGTTATAGCAGCCGCGCCTGTTCAGCAAGCCCGTAAGATGATCCTCCTCCATTTCGGATTCTATCCTTCTGATAGCGGATATCTCTCTTGTTACATCAACTATGATGCCGAATACATTATCACCCTTTACGACCTCGTCAAACTTCAGATATCTTTCCTCAGCACCGGGCAGACAATATATCCCTTCCTCATCAGGCAGCGGATGCTTCCTGAGATCATTTATAAATCGCTTGAAACGGTGATAATCCGAAACAAGATGCTTTGTCGCACCTAAGCTGAGTACAAGCACAGTCGGAAGATTTTCGGTAAATCTTACCCTTTTGTGCCTTATGTTATACTCATACACACAGATATCCATATCGGTCTTGTTAAGGATATATGATATCTTGTCTGTGCTTGCAAGCAGTATCCGCACCACATCGTTTATATGAGTGCTCATTTCCCGGAATTCCGTGCTGCCGCGCACATGGACCGTCTTATCAAAATCGCCGTCGGCTATCTCGCCCAGAACCTTATTGATACCGTTTATGCTTGAAATTATATGCTTATTTATGTAACCCAGAACAGCTATCATCATCAGCACTGACACTAATATCAACACACACAGCATCACGACGGAGCTTCGAGCTACCCTTGAATAGAACACGCTCTCAGGCATAACATAAGCAACCTCGGTACCGTCTATGTCTGTAAATATACAATACGATGCGCGGTCCTTTATTATGATATTCGCCGTCTGCGGCTCCGAGAGCATCATCTCTTTTCCGAATCCGATGCTCCCGGCCTCTATGCCGACGTCATCACGCGACGCGGCACCTGTTATTATATTGGTTTCCTTATCTATCGCATAGATGCTTACATCCGCTCCCGCCTGCATCATGCTGACAACATATGCGGCATTGCCGCGACCTTCTGACATACGCTGCTCGATCTGATAAAACACCGCATACGCGTCGCCGCGCGTATTGCGCTTTTCGCTTGCCATCTTATCGAGACCTGTTGCTATCAAGAGTACCACAAGCACCGCGCTCATTACCAGAAGCAGATACCTTGTTATCCCTCTTTTTATACTTAACACCAAAACACTCCCATCACTGCTGTAAGATCTTAATTGTCATTCTCGGGTTCATCCTTAAATTCTTCCGCTATTTCCCGTACCTTATCCTGTGCGCCGAGAAATACCTCCGCTACCACCGGATCAAAGTGAGTTCCGGCATCCTCCTTTATTATACTCATTGCCTTCTCAAATGTGAACGGCTGCTTGTAGCTTCTTCTGGAAACAAGCGCGTCGAACACATCTGCCACTGCCATAACACGCGCCGAGAGCGGTATATCCTCACCGCTCAGTCCGCGCGGATACCCCTTGCCGTTCCATTTTTCATGATGGAACTCCGCGACATTCTTAGCCTCGCTCAGATAGCCCGTCTCCGGAACTATATCCATCGCCTTTTCTATGATCTCACTACCGTATACGGTATGGAGCTTCATGATCTCAAACTCCTCGTCAGTGAGCTTGCCCGGCTTATTGAGGATAACATCTGATACACTTATCTTACCAATATCATGCAGCGGCGCAGCGTTGATCACATCAGTTATGAACTGGTCTGAGAGCTGCTCCTTATATGCGCCGCGGCGTTTCATCTCCTCAAGAATCAGCTTTACATATGCAGCCGTCTTGCGGACATGGTCACCCGTACACTGGTCACGGCTCTCGACCATTTCCGCCAGAACCATGATAAGCCCGTTCTGCATATTTGAGATAGTCTCGTTCTTCTCCCGGACATCATCGATATAATCCATAGTTTCGCCCATGGTCTTTACGAATACATTATAGAGGTTCTCGACCTCGTCTCCTGTCCTTATCTGCAGCCTCTTTGTCCGCTCAACACTGTCTCTGCGCTCTGTATCGGTATTATATGCAAATTCGCCCGCACAGCTCGCTATGGTATTGACCGGCAAGATAATATTGTTCTGGGTAAACCATATGCCAAGCACGATTATGAATATAAGCACTCCGAAGAGTATGGAAAGAAGCTTTATCATAAAGCCGTATGCATAGTTTGAAAGCTTATGCATCGAAACATCTACAGCCGCATAGCATCTGCAGACTCCGTTGCTGTCATATACGGGCTTATATACCGTGAGAAGCCATCCGTATGAATCGTTAGATATGATCGGATCTATTGTTTTTCCCGCAAAAAGCGCGGGAAGATACGGATAGAAGGTCTCATCAAATTCGACCACATCACCGGGTTTTGAGCCCGCCACATCATCAGTGTCAAGATCAAACACAACATGGCAGCCGTCCTCGGTTATTTTATATACATATACATACTCTACATCCGGCGAACTGTCACGGAGCTTATAAAGCATCTCCCTGGTCTCCTTGTAACCCTCGACATTTTCTCCGTTCAGTATGTATTCATCAACACGCTCTGCATCAACAGCATCAGCGGCAAGTGATGCCATGCCGTCTGCAAGACTTTCGTTATCCTCTATTATACTCTTTGTGAAGAGGAATGCGCTGATCGTCGCTGCGGTAAACGCCATGAATACGGTCGCTATGACCAGGATGAACACCATTTTTGTCCTTAACGAAACAGTTCTGGTCTTTATATTGATAAGTCTGTTTACCTCGTCCTTGTTGAGCGGAGCCTGCCATATGCCGCCGATCTCATTGCTTTTAAGAAACTTCTTGGACAGCAGCTTTATCAGTATAAACGCAACAGTAAGAACGATCGCCTTATCGATAAGCTCAATAAGCATATATGACAATATCTGCGACGCGATAAGATTATTTATATGCTCAAATATAACCACATCTAAACCCGTGCTTTTAAACGGGATCTCGAATCCGATATATGTATAAAGCACCATGCGTATCATACCTATTATGATGGCATATAAAGGAAGTGACAGATATGCCTTCCATGGTCTTCTGAAGCCTCCGCGCCGCGCCAGAGCTGTCGTCATCAACGCAGTTATCATAGACAGGATCAGAAGATATATACTCTTGACATCCATCACACAGCCGAACGCGCATGTAAGAAACCCGACAAGCACTCCCGGCATATATCCGCCAAGGACCGCTGCGGTCATTGTTCCTATTGAATCAAGATACAACGGAAACCCTAAAGACTTCGCAGCTACCATCCCGACTATATTTATCAGCAGCGACAAAGCACAAAGTATGATCAGATATCGGGATCTGCCCTTGTATGTTGCGGCGACATCACTTGCTCTATTCATGTTTTTCCTCCCAAAGAATAATTTCGTGAATATATATATAATTATGTCCGTACATTAAACCCCAATTATAGTATATCATGAATAACAGGATTTTTCAACATATTTTTTGCAAAATCTTGTTCAAACGGCACAACCGGAAAAAGGGCCGGACGCGTTTGCGCCCGGCTCCTGATCAAATTCCGATGTTATTGTGAATTATTGGCTGATGATATTTACGACCGCCGGTATCATCTGCTCGCCGAAGTTCTCCTCGGTATATGAGCGGATCCTGTTTATGAACGAATCCTTCGCGGTCTCTATATCCATCGCGAGCTTCATGTCGCCGCTATTGGTATCATATACCATATACGAATGGCATTTTTCAACATTCGGCATCTGCTCGACTGCTTTTTCAAGGATACCCAGATCGTAATATCTGCGACCCCTCGATCCGTCTGTGAGCACCATTCTTCCGCTGTTTTCGAGGAAGTCGATGCGTCCGTCCGGCAGTATCCTTGCGATGATGCCCGTATCATAGAGCTGCATGCCGCGCTTATACGGATAGTCTATTATATCCTCGACCCTGTCCGGCTCAAAGCCGTGTATATACAGCCTTCCCCAGCCGCCTATCGGCTTCTTTGTATAGTGCTCATCGAGAACATATACCTTTACCTGTGTATCTGCCGGAACATTTTTGAGCATTGTATAGCCCGCCTCGGCATTGAGCTCGCCCGCAGATACGGTGTAGCGTATCGGGAACATCTCCTCCGGGATATGATGCTTCAGCATTCTTGCCGATTTCTCGTCAAGCATAGCCTTTAAGATATACTCATAGCAGGTAAGGAACCTTTCGAGCATATCCCTTTCAAATCTGTTTTTCCAGAAGCGCAGCTCGGTATAATACCCCTTCTCCTCCGACATTACCTGCATATGGAACGGCAGCGAATCAAGCTGGAGATGCACACGCTTTGCCGGAAGTCCGCCGACGGTGTCGATATTGATTATATCACCCTGATACTGGAAGAACATCTCGCCCTGACGCGGCACGGAGATATGGCACTGCATCGTGTCCATGATCTGAAGTCCGGTACGGCGCAGAAGCTCCTGAACGGTCTCATGCGGCACTACATTGTAGCGGCAGTAATATGTGAGGAAGAACGGGCCCGCGGTGCGGCTGTAGCGTCCGTCTGTACGGCCGCTGTGGATGCTGCAGGTAAAGGTCTCCTTCTGATCCGAGAACAGTCCCACACAATAATTGAAAGCGGTGTAGAACAATACATTCTCTGAAACGCCGTTCTTTTTGCAGAAGTACATTATCTTCTTTTTGTTGAGCAGCTCGAACCGCTTGCGGATCGCGCTGTTTGTCTCGGACTTCAGATCCTCCTTCTCCTTCTTGTTGAGGATGCTCCTCTCAAGCCTCGTGCCCTTCAGCAGGTCATCGTAATATGTGATATCACGCTTGCGCCCGCCGCTCTTTTCGTTTTCGTAATAGTCGATTATATACTCATAGAACGAGAACTTCTCCTTCTCGATCGGGATGCCGAGATAGCGGCGGTTGAGATCCTGAAGCAGTATGTTCATCGTCATGCCGTCGCCCATTATATGCGCCACATCAAAAAGCAGGTACTTTTTCGTCTCAGTCTCATATATGCTTATATGATAAAGCTTATCGTCCGCAGAATACTTAAACGGAACAAGGATCTCGTTTTTCGTTGTTTCCCATTCAAGATCACTGAGCTTTATTATCGGTATGTCCGCCCTTATCTTATCATCACGGAACAGCTTCAGATACTTTGTCTCTCCCGGCTTTATCATTCCCTTGACTCCCGGATGGGCGTCCAGAACATCCTCTATCGCTTCCTTCAGCTTTATGAGGTCGATATCGGGATGCAGCTCAAAGGTGAACGGCAGATTTCCTGTCGTGTTGCCGCGGATTATGTATCCGAAATAGTTCTGCATCGGCGTGAGCGGATACTCACTACGCGGCGAATAGTCAACCACGGGCTTTTCCGCCGCTTCGAGGAAGTATTCCTCAAGCTGTCTGATAGTGCGATGCGTGTTAATGTCATTAAAGGTTATGGATCTTCCGAGCTTCGATTCAAAATCCTCAACGAGCATTACCGTACCAAGCGAATCAAGACCAAGTGACTGAAGATCCTCATCTATACCGATGACATCCGTGCCGAGCACCGATACCACCACATCATATATCTGCTGTTGCAGCTCGGTCTCGGGCTTTGCTGTATTCTTTGCCTTCTCCTTTGCCGCTTCCTTGTCCTTGAATACCTTTTCGCGGATTATCTTCTTTGATGAAGTCTTCTCAAACGGATGCCGTCTTACATTCACGCTTGCGATCTGAGAATATGTGGGAAGAGTTTTATTAAGACGCTCTATTATCCCGTTGATCTCAGCAGGTATATCTGATATTCCATGGATAGAGGCATACTCGAAGTTCGGATATATCTCAGCCGCGATCTTGCCGTCGCTGCCGTATATGAGAACATCAGATACAAGCAGCTCGCCGTCAAACTTGTTCTCTATCGCCTCCGGCGAAACATTCTCGCCGTTCTCGAATATGATAAGATTCTTTTTCCTACCCGTGAGATAGATGAAGCCGTCATCATCTATATATCCAAGATCTCCCGTTCTCAGCCAGCCGTCCTCGGTGAATGCCTCTGCCGTGCGCTCGGGATCGTTATAATAGCCGAGCATTACCGACGGACTCTTTACCTGTATCTCGCCGTCCTCTATCCGCACCTCGCAGCCGCGGACAGCATGACCGACCGAGCCGACCTTTTCACGGCGCTCATAATCGGGCACCGCGATCTTGGGCGAGCACTCCGACATGCCGTAGCCCTGAGCTATCTTTATACCCAACGCGAAGAACTTCTGCGCAAGCTCCGGTGCAAGATATCCGCCGCCTGTGCCTATCCTGTAAAGCTGGCTGCCCCATACCTCTTCCTTGATATCCTCGATGGGACGATCAGGATCCTGCTTCTGAGCTATCCTGAACCTGTTAATAAGCGCCTTTGCTATCATCGGCACCATTCTGATAAAGGTCGGGCGGAACAGCTTGATATAATACATCAGCTTCTGGAGGCTGCCGCAAAGACAAACCGTGCTGCCGTAGCGCATTGCCATGAAAATGTCGCAGTTGAGGCAGAACACATGATGTATCGGAAGTACATTCAAAAGCACCTCATTGTACTGGCTTACCGGCTCGTCCGGCTCGTCAGCGGCGAACGCGTTATCCATCTCATTCGCGTGCGAGAGCATAACGCCCTTTGCGCTGCCCGTAGTGCCGGATGTGAATATGATGAGCGCGCACTCGTCCGGATCTATCTCCGGAAGCTCCGTATCGTCGCCGCCATCATCGAGCATGTCCTGTATATCATATGCGCCCTTTATACTCTGCAGGCATATAAACTTCTTTATGCCCGGGCATCTGTCCATTATGTATGTTATCTCTGAGTGGAACGACCAGTCGTAAACGATAACATCAGTGTCCGCCTTTGTTATATTATATATAAGGTCGTCCTTGGTAAGCTGTGTATCGAGCGGTATGGCAACACCGTTGCCGCCCAGCACACCGAACATGGCAACGAGGTACTCATAGCTTGTCTTGCCAAGCATCGCCACCCTCGGACGATGTCCGAAGGTCTTTGCGGCGTTCGCCGTCCATCTTGCCGCCTTCAGGCTGTCTTCATATGTTTCCTTATAGCTTTTTTCATATAGATCGTGGCTTTCCTCATATTTCAGAAAGATCTTATCGCCAAACTCCTTTGCCGCCGCTTCAACCAGGCGGAAAATATCGACCGCGTCCTGTCGTTTTACTTCCGGATACATAGCATTAGCTCCTTTCTTACTTAAATACAGTTTATTCCTCCGTTATTTATCGTACCACAGAAATCGGATCAAGTCAATAACAAAAATCGGAGTTTTTCAGAAATAATCTCATTATTTAACGACTACTACGCTTGAGATATTGTTCATCCATGTCGTACCGTTGCCTCTCAGAGTTGAGAGGTCGTTCACTATCACGCTTCGCGGACGGATAATGCCGTTCTCCGGCGCTTCAGGGCTTACCAGCGAGCTTACATCATTTATCGTATAGTAAAGTCCATTCCGCTCGCCCAAATATATCATCTCATGCCCTGACCATATAAGTATCGCACCCGGCGGGGTATTGTTAAGCACAGCCTTCTTTTCATCGTCGTTCATCCCGCTTATGTCCGTTACATCCACCGGCATAGCAGCCTGCCAGGTCGTATTCCGCGGCAGCTCAAAGCCGAAGCAGCGATAGACCTCGCGCACATAAGATGAGCAATCCTGCGAATTGAGCATACCGCCCCAGCCGTAGCGATTGCCCAGCGACTTGAATGCCTGACATATCACATTCGCGCCCGTATACGGCAGATATCCTATGCTGACATCCCTGCTTGCGGATATCAGCGCGGTCTTTTCACCATAGCTCCCGTCAGCTTTTCTCACCGGCAACTTCACCTTATAATTATTCCATGCAAGACGGTTCGTTTCACTGAAATCCACCTTATCTGCAAGCTCTAAAACAGTTCCCATCGTGAGCTGCTTTAACGACACATCCGAGTCATAGCTTGCCTCGAGCCATACACGCTCGCCTGTTATAACAAGAAAGTCATTATGCGTTTTCGCTTTTGTCCATTCCGCTTTATCCTTACATATCGCGACATCCTCCGCGCTTATCCATCCGTTGCAGCAGGCTGTTTTTGCGTATATAAATTTGCCGTCTGCCGTACTGTTATACAGCACCATCGGCTCGCCGACAAGCGCGGCGGTGGTCACAAAGTTATCCCATTCCCTGTCCCACTCGCTGTCTGAGAGCCATTCCGCATAAGGATACGCTTTAAGCACGGTATGGCTTGTACATATCCCGTATCTGACCTTTTCCTTATCTGTGACCCTTGCACCGGCTATGTTCTTTCTTATCGATTCATAATAGCTTTCGTCAACGCTTTTTCCGTCAAGATACATGTCCTCCGGCGACTCAAATTCCGCCAGAGTCTGTGCCATCTCCCTGCCGTCATAGGTCTCAGGGATGCTGTCAAGGTCGTTCATGGTCGTTTCCTTTTTATCCATGATACGGCGGTTTACGGCTTTTATCTCATCCGATGACAGGATAAGCTCATCTGAGCCTTCTCCTATCCAATACTCCGGACGGCACATTTCATCGGTAACATTCGGCGCTTTTTCGGTATATGAGAGCTCGTCAGCACGCGTTTTTGCTGTTGCCGCGCGGCTTTCCCACTCTCCGTTATCGAGTTTATGTACCTTTATCGTTTTTGTATCCTCTGTGGCATAATGATCGACATACTCGCTTATATCCGCATCGGACGGACGCGCAAGACTCCTTGTATTTATGAGCTCACCGTCGCTGTTGTAATATGTGATCGTGTACTCCGCAGCCTCTGCCGCTGTGCCTAACATAAATACCGCAGCCGCCAATGCTGTCGCTATCCTTCTCATATAATTCATCTCCCTTCATATTCTGTTTCATATTATATCAGAATAAGTTATAAACGTCAATATTGATTGCAATAGCAAAGTGTCAGTTGTTTCCGGCATAAACGATGCACTAAATATAATGCTTTTTCTTGACTTGGCGTTGATTATATGTTAAAATTTCTATGTGACTATAGGTCATAATATGACATAAATTTTTAAACACGGAGGTAGATCATGAAAATGAAACTGACCGCCGTGACCGGGATATTGGTGATACTTTTATGCGTATTGCTTTCCGGATGCGGCACGAACGGCAGCGGCAAAGACGCATCGACTGACAGGGCATCGGGCGAAAGCTCGCAGCAGACGAATGCTCCCAAGACCCTTGACGAGCTGCGCCGCGCAGACATAGGAGTCATGACGGGTACGAATTTCCCGGAGCATGTTAAGGAAGCCTTGCCGGAGGCAAACACCCTGTTTTACAACACAGTGGCGGATGAGGTGAACGCGCTTAAGAGCGGCAAGGTCGCCGCCGTTGCGCTCGACGAGCCCGTTGCGCGTAATGTCATGACACAGGACAGCGCAGTCACCGTGATCCCGGAAAAGCTGAAGGCTCTCGATTACGGATTCATATTCCAGAAAAACGAAGCTGGCAAGGTTATCTGCGACAAGCTGAGTGAATTCATTGTGAAGACGAAAAAAGACGGCACAGCGGAGTCCCTGCAGAAAAAGTGGTTTGATTCCGCCGATCTCTCAGCCGTGGAGGCACCGGATCAACGCGATCTGACCGATAAAAACGGAACGATACATCTCGCAATGACACAAAACCCGCCATTTGCTTTCACGAGAAACGAAACGGCATGCGGATATGATATTGAGCTGTTTACTATGTTTTGCCGAGAGTACGGGTATGCGCTTGAAATATCCGATGTCAGCGCGGATGCGATCCTTTCCGCAGTACAATCCGGCAAATACGATTCTGCCTGCTGCGGCATAAGCATCACCGAGGAGAGAAAAGAAAGCATGCTGTTCTCCGAGGCAAACTATTCCGGCGGTACTGTGCTCCTTGTCATGAAGGACGGCGCCGATCAGAACAATGGCAGCATCCTTATGAAGATAAAAGACAGCTTTGAGAAAACCTTCATCCGCGAAGACCGCTGGAAGCTGTTCCTTGAGGGCATAGGCACAACAATGCTGATCACGATGCTTTCAGTTCTTTTCGGCACGATACTGGGCTTTTTCGTGTTCATACTCTGCCGGAAGGGAAACCCCGTTGCCAACAATATCGCAGACTTCTGTATGTGGCTCGTTCAGGGAATGCCGGTGGTCGTGCTTCTTATGATCCTGTACTACATAGTTTTCGGGCAGGTGGCGATCTCCGGAACGATAGTATCCATAGTCGGATTCACGCTCATATTCGGCACATCGGTCTTCAATATGATCAGATCCGGAGTCGGAGCAGTCGATAAGGGTCAGACTGAGGCAGCCTATTCCTTGGGCTACACAGATCGACAAGCGTTTTACAAGGTCGTACTGCCGCAGGCGCTGCCGCATTTTATGCCGACATACAAGGGCGAGATCACATCTCTCATCAAGGCGACCGCCATTGTCGGATATGTGGCGGTACAGGATCTCACCAAGATGGGCGACATCGTCCGCAGCCAGACATACGAAGCGTTTTTCCCGCTTATCGCTGTTGCGATCATATATTTCATCATTGCGGCGATCCTTACAGCCATCGTGGAGAAGATAGAGATACGCATCGATCCGCGGCTCAGATCGCGCGAGGATATTCTTAAGGGGGTAACTGAAAATGATTGAGCTTATACATCTTGAAATAAAATACGAAAATGTCACGCCTTTAAAGGACGTGAATGCGGTAATAAACAAGGGTGATGTGATCTCCATCATAGGTCCCTCGGGCACAGGAAAATCCACGCTCATCCGCTGCATCAATATGCTGGAGCGTCCCACAAGCGGAAGGATCCTGTTGAACGGCGATGACATCACCGCGCCAGGATATGATCTCACTAAGGTACGGAATAAGATCGGCATGGTGTTCCAATCGTTCAACCTTTTCGGGCATTTGACCGTTATCGAAAACATTATGCTCGCACAAATGGATATCCTGAAAAGGTCCAAGCAGGAAGCCTATGAAACAGGTGTAGCGCTCCTAAAGCGTGTCGGACTTGCAGGACGCGAGCTGCAGTATCCGGAGCAGCTCTCCGGCGGTCAGAAGCAGCGCGTCGCTATTGCAAGAACACTTGCAATTGATCCCGACATTATCCTGCTCGACGAGCCGACGAG
>CAMNAT010000029.1 GCA_946531785.1 uncultured Oscillospiraceae bacterium | reverse complement strand
GATTACACAGATATGACAGATAACGAGCTTGTCGATCTCGCAAAGTCCGGGGATGCGGCTGCCTTGGAGGCTGTATTGCTCAGGTATAAGCCGCTGGTGCACAAAAAATCTCAGCCGTACTATCTTGCGGGCGGAGATGATGACGATGTTGTGCAGGAGGGACTTATAGGTCTTTACAAGGCCGTTATGGAGTTTGATAAAACTAAGTTCCCGCTGTTCAAGGTGTTTGCGGGGGTGTGCATCGAGCGCAGGATAATATCCGCGGTCAAAAAGGCATCACGGCGCAAGCACAGCCCGTTGAATTCATATATCTCGCTCAGCTCCGGCGCGTTTGACAATGACAGCGGAGCGGATGTTGAGAGCATACTTGACGGCGGAGAGGCAAACGATCCCGAATCGATAATGCTTGAACGGGAGCGTGTGCTTGCTCTTGAGGGTATAATCAGCGGCGCGCTGTCCGAGTTTGAAAAAAGCGTGCTTCTGGGCTATCTCAGCGGCAGGAGCTATAAGGAGATAGGAGAGTCTTTGGGGCGTGACGCCAAGGCTGTCGATAACGCTATACAGAGAATAAAGAAAAAGCTTGAAAGCTTGGTATAAAAGACAAGGCTGCGCGATATATGCGTGGAAAGGATAACAAGATGTATACCGAAAAGGTTTTAAAATGCCGCGACTGCGGTGCCGAATTTCTGTTTACCGAGGGTGAGCAGGAATTCTATGCCCGTCAGGGATTTATGACGGAGCCGACGCGCTGCAGGCCGTGCCGTTCAAAGCGAAAGCGGCGGGAGCAGAATAAGCGAGATATAACATTATATGAGATCGTCTGCGCAAAATGCGGAGAGGTGGTCATGATACCCGTGCGACCTACGCCGGAGCGTCCTGCATACTGCGGCGACTGCTACAGGGCTGTCACAGGGAGGAAGTAGCGGTCATCTCCCTCGCGCCGACATAACGAGAGGGATGAAGCTATGAAGTACAAGCTGAACAGAAAACTTATTCCCATTCAGAATGAGGATGAGATAGGCGAGAATGAGATACTGGTAGAGGTGCTCACTCTCGGAGAGTTTGATGAGAAATATAAGGGGACATATCATCATGAGCTGTTGATGGATTCAATGGAGCATGTGCAGTATTCAAAGGTGGAAATACTCCGCAGCTGCACGATCGGCACCATCCTTATCCCGGACAAGCAGGACCTTATAGAAAAGGAGTTCGGCTTCGGATTCTATATCCATAAAAAGCATCTGGTATTCATCGACGATACGCAGCGCATCGCAAGGATCGCGGCGCGTCTGCCGGAGATAAAGGCGTTCGATACCACTTTGGAGGCGAGGTTTTTCATTGAGCTTCTGGAGTTTCTCATAAATGATGATGTTCTGTATCTGCAGCGGTACGAGGATAAGCTCGTTCAGGTCGAGGAGGAGCTGATGGATCATGAGCTTGAAGACTTCCACGAGGACATCCTCCGCTACAGGCGCGAGATAATGACGCTTAACGGCTATTATCAGCAGCTTTCGGAGATGCTGCAGATGATGAGTGAGAACAAAAACGGCTTATTTAATGCCGAGGACTGCCGGATATTGCGAGTTATTGCAAACCGTGCGGACAGGCTGTATGACAACACAAAGATGCTGCGTGAATATACCGGTCAGCTTCGTGAAATGTATCAGTCGCAGATCGACATCATGCAGAACAAGACGATGCGGATACTGACAGTCGTAACGACTATATTCATGCCGCTTACTCTTATTGCCGGATGGTATGGTATGAACTTCAGGTATATGCCGGAGCTTATGTCAAAATACGGCTATCCGGGGGTTATAATATTCAGTATATTGGTAGTTATTATAGAGATAATCTATTTTAAACGCAAAAAATGGTTTGATTAATATATAAATTTGAAAGGAATGATTGATATGGGAATGACCATGACACAAAAAATTCTTGCGAGAGCCGCGGGGCTTGACTCGGTAAAGGCGGGGGATCTTATCCTTGCAAAGCTGAATCTGGTGCTGGGAAATGATATCACCGCGCCGGTGGGTATCCGTGAATTTAAAAAGCTCGGGCTTGATGATGTATTCGACAAGGCTAAGATCGCGCTTGTGCCTGACCACTTTACTCCGAACAAGGATATAAAGTCCGCGGAGCAGGCAAAGGTGGTAAGGGATTTCGCAAGTGAGCTTGGAATAGTGAACTATTTCGAGGTCGGCGAGGTCGGCATAGAGCACGCGCTGCTGCCGGAAAAGGGTCTTGTGGTTGCCGGTGATGTGGTCATCGGAGCGGATTCGCACACCTGTACATACGGCGCTTTAGGCGCATTCTCAACCGGCGTAGGCTCAACGGATATGGCTGCCGGCATGGCTACGGGCAAGGCGTGGTTCAAGGTTCCGGAGGCTATCAAATTCAACCTCACAGGCAAGCTCAGACCGTATACAAGCGGAAAGGATCTTATCTTACATATAATCGGAATGATCGGCGTTGACGGCGCACTCTATAAGTCGATGGAGTTCACAGGCGAGGGACTTCACAGCCTTACAATGGACGACAGATTCACAATAGCAAACATGGCTATCGAGGCAGGCGCAAAGAACGGAATATTTGAGGTCGATGATCTCACAAGAGAGTATATGAGATCACATTCAGAGCGTGAGTTCGTTGAGTTTGCAGCGGACGCGGATGCGGAGTATGCACAGGTGATAGATATAGACCTCGGCAGCGTACCGCACACGGTAGCATTCCCGCATCTTCCCGAGAACGCGAGAACACCGGAGAATTGGGGCGAGGTAGCGATAGATCAGGTAGTTATCGGCTCATGCACAAACGGAAGACTCAGCGATCTTCAGAGAGCTGCAGCTATTCTGAAGGGCAAAAAGGTGAAGAAGGGTATAAGAGCTATCATCTTCCCGGCAACACAGAGAATTTATCTTGAAGCGCTCGAGGACGGGACATTGAAAACGCTTCTTACAGCAGGCTGTGTAACTTCAGCGCCGACATGCGGACCGTGCCTCGGCGGTCATATGGGAATACTTGCAGCAGGCGAGAGATGCGTGTCTACAACCAACCGCAACTTCTTAGGACGAATGGGTCATGTTGCGAGCGAGGTCTATCTAGCAAGCCCGGAGGTCGCGGCGGCATCGGCGGTCACAGGCAGGATCACAGCGCCTGAGGAAGTAATGTGAAGCTAAGAGGAGGATATTGATATGAATGCAAAAGGAACAGTAATAAAGTACGGTGATAACATCGACACCGATGTTATCATACCTGCGAGGTATCTTAACACATCGCTTCCGGAGGAGCTTGCAGAGCACTGCATGGAGGATATAGATAAGGAGTTTGTAAACAAGGTAAAACCGGGCGACATCATGGTCGGCGGCGCGAACTTCGGCTGCGGCTCATCGCGTGAGCATGCGCCGATAGCGATAAAGGCGAGCGGTATATCGTGTGTTATCGCGGAGAGCTTTGCGCGTATATTCTTCCGAAACTCGCTTAATATCGGACTTCCTATCCTGGAGTGCCCCGAGGCGGCTAAGGATATAGACGAGGGTGAAACGGTGTCGATCAATTTCGATACGGGCGTTATCACAAACGAAAGCAAAAACAAGACCTATCAGGCTACAGCGTTCCCGCCGTTCATGCAGGAGCTGATAAATGCCGGCGGGCTTGTAAAATATATAGAGGAAGGTAAAATGTAATGGCGGAATTTAATATAGCACTCATAAAGGGCGACGGCATAGGACCGGAGATAGTAAACGGAGCAGTTACAGTATTGGATGCGGTGGCAGCAAAATACGGTCATAAATTTAATTACACTGATGTACTTATGGGCGGCTGCGCGATTGACGCGACAGGCGAGCCGCTGCCGCAGGAAACGATAGATATCTGTAAGGTATCGGACAGCGTGCTTCTGGGCGCGGTGGGCGGTCCGAAGTGGGATAACTGTCCGCAGAGACCCGAAAAGGGACTCCTCGGCATCAGAAAGGCGCTCGGACTCTATTCAAATCTTCGTCCGTCTATCCTGAAGCCGCAGCTCAAGGATGCATCGCCGTTAAAGGATGAGAAGCTTAAAAACGGACTTAATGTAATGGTTGTCCGCGAGCTTACAGGCGGGATATATTTCGGTGAAAGAAAGAACGCCGAGGACGGCTCATGGGCAAGCGATGAGGAACGCTACAGCGTGGAAGAGGTAAAGCGGATAGGAAAGATAGCGTTTGAAACGGCAATGCTCCGCGATAAGCGCGTTGTATCCGTTGACAAGGCAAATGTGCTTGATTCCTCAAAGCTCTGGAGAAGAACGATGATCGAGCTTTCAAAGGACTATCCCGAGGTAGAGCTCACTCATATGTATGTCGATAACGCCGCTATGCAGCTTGCGATAAATCCGGCGCAGTTCGATGTTATCGTAACATCGAACATATTCGGCGATATACTTTCGGATCTTTCATCGGCGATCGCCGGCTCTATCGGTATGCTCCCGTCAGCATCATTGGGCGCTACAAAGTGCGGCATGTACGAGCCTATCCACGGATCGGCTCCTGATATCGCGGGCACAGATAAGG
Source organism: uncultured Oscillospiraceae bacterium (assembly GCA_946531785.1). GTDB lineage: Bacteria > Bacillota > Clostridia > UBA1381 > UBA1381 > Ornithomonoglobus. The sequence goes on along the minus strand of CAMNAT010000029.1, from coordinate 7,573 downwards.
CAAATCCGATCGCGACTATCATTTCTGCTGCTATGATGCTCGAGATGTCCTTCGGGCTTGTCAAGGAGGCAAAGGCTATAAATGATGCGGTAGATGAAGTGCTTGATGCAGGATACAGAACAACAGATATATACAGCGACGGCATGAAGCGTGTCGGCTGTAAGGAAATGGCTAAGCTTATTGCGGAGAAGGTGTAACTTTGGCAGATTTTATACATACATTGCCTACGATCGCAATGCGCGGGATCGTGATGTTCCCCTATATGCAGCTCAATTTTGATGTTGCGAGAAAGGAATCCGTTCAGGCTATAGAGGAAGCGTCTAAGCGCGATTCAAGGATATTTCTTGTGACCCAGATACGACCGGACGAGGATGAGCCTACCCCCGACGGCTTATATGGTGTCGGTACGATAGCAATAATAAAGCAGATCATGCATCTGCCGGGGAATGTGACCCGCGTCATAGCAAACGGTGTTTCGCGCGGAATTATCGGTGACTTCACTAAGACCGATCCGTATTTTGAATGCAGTGTGACGGAGATAGATGAGACCTACTCGGAGTTTTCAAAGACCGAGGAGGCTTATTGTCGTGTGATCAAGCAGAAGCTTGAAAACTATTTTGCCGTAAGCTCAAAGATACAGCCGGACAGGTTTTTCCGTGTTATGGCTATCAATCATCTTGGACAGCTTTGTGATACCGCGGCCGCTATGGTCGAAATGGATATTGAGACAAAGCAGCGGCTGCTTGCCGAGCTGGACTATGTCGAGCGCGCAAAGGAGCTGATCTATAAGATGGATCGCACTATCGATGTTACAGAGCTTGAGCAGCAGATAATACAAAAGACACGCGAGCGTATGGAGGAAAATCAGCATGAGTATTTTCTGCGTGAGCAGCTCAAAGTCATTCAGGATGAGTTGGGAGAAAAGGATGGCACTGCTGCTGAGGCGGAAGCGTTCCGTGAGCGGATCAGGAAAGCAAAAATGGGCAAGGAAAACACGGAAAAGCTCATGAAGGATGTTGACCGCTTTGAACGGATGCCCCCGGCATCAAGTGACGGCGCGGTGATACAGACTTATCTCGAGACTGTTCTTGATCTGCCGTGGCATAAGACTAAAAAGGAAAAGTTTGATATCAAAAAAGCGGAGCAGATACTTGAAGAGGATCATTACGGGCTTGAAAAGGTCAAGGAGCGCATCCTTGAATTTCTCGCGGTCAGGAAGATGACCGGAGGCAAAAACTCAACCATTCTTTGCCTTGAAGGACCTCCGGGAGTCGGCAAGACCTCGGTGGCGAAGTCTGTCGCGCGTGCGCTCGACCGTAAATTTGTTCGTGTATCTCTAGGCGGCATACATGACGAATCGGATATACGCGGTCATCGCAAGACCTATATCGGCGCTATGGAGGGGCGTATAATGGCGGCTATTCGCGAGGTAAAGGTAAAGAACCCCGTAATGCTGCTTGACGAGATCGACAAGATGGGACAGGATTACAAGGGTGATCCGTCTGCGGCTCTTTTAGAGGTGCTTGATAACGAGCAGAATAATGCGTTCCGTGACCATTATATAGAACTGCCGTTCGATCTGTCTGAGGTCATGTTCATAACGACTGCCAATACGCTTGATACCATTGCTGCACCGCTTCTGGATAGAATGGAGATAATCAGGCTTTCGGGCTATACCGATAAGGAAAAGGGGCATATAGCCCGCGGTTATCTCATCGACAAGGCGCTCAAAAAGACAGGTATGTCTGCCGATCAGGTAGAGATCACAGACGGCGCGATAGAAAAGATAATCGATAACTATACCCGTGAGGCGGGAGTAAGAAAGCTCGAACAGACGATCGAGGCTCTGTGCCGCAAGGCTGCAAAGCAGCTGCTTGAAAACGGCGGTGAGAGCGTAAGGATAGACGAGGACAATATAAATGATTATCTCGGCAAGGAGAAGTATCACTTTGATCTCATGAACGAGAGCGACGCTGTAGGCATTGCGCGCGGGCTTGCATGGACGAGCGTCGGCGGAGATACTCTGTCAATCGAGGTAAATGTAATGAACGGCACCGGCAAGGTAGAGCTTACCGGCAAGCTCGGTGATGTGATGCAGGAGAGCGCAAAGGCGGCTATTTCATATATCCGCGGCGCAGCAGATAAGCTGCAGATAGACGATAAGTTCCATAAGAATAAGGATATACATATCCATGTGCCGGAGGGCGCTGTCCCCAAGGACGGACCATCGGCGGGCATCACCATGGCAACGGCTGTTATTTCATCGCTCACAAAACGCCCGGTGCGGCGCGATGTCGCAATGACAGGCGAGATAACACTAAGAGGAAGAGTTCTGCCGATAGGCGGACTCAAGGAGAAGTCTATGGCGGCATACCGCGCAGGTATAAGAACAGTCATAATCCCTGAGGATAATAAGCCGGATATTGATGATGTACCGGAGGAGATACGCTCTGATATAAACTTTATCCCTGTATCAACGATGGATAGTGTTATTGAAACAGCTCTTATATAAGAAAGGGGATAGATATGAATCCGAATATTAACTTTAACAATGCACAGTTCGAAAAGTCCGCGACTGCAAAGGAGCATTATCCGGTTTCGGATATGTTTGAATTTGCGTTTGCGGGACGGTCGAATGTGGGCAAGTCATCGCTCATAAATAAGATACTGAACCGTAAGTCATTGGCTCGTGTTTCAGGCACTCCCGGAAAAACGATAACGATAAATTTCTATAATATAGATAATAAGATATACCTTGTCGATCTTCCCGGCTACGGCTACGCAAAGCGCTCAAAGGAAGAGATCGCGAAGTGGGGCGCAATGATGGAGGATTATCTGGCAAACAGAGAGCAGCTCGTTCAGACGATACTCCTTGTTGACAGCCGCCACACACCGACAGCGCAGGATGTCCAGATGGCAGAGTGGATAAGGCATTATCACGATATGCTGATAGTTGTCGCTACCAAATGCGACAAGCTAAAAAAGCGTGAGGTAGAGGAACGGCTCGAGGATATTGCAAATACTCTATCACTTACCGAGGATGATATTCTTGTTCCGTTTTCGACAGCGGATGAGGATGGACGCATGACCATAATAGATATGCTCACAATGATGCGCGCGGGGGAACTTTTTCCTTATGATGAGCGTCTATAATAATAGATGTGATCTGATATGTCCGGATCGTTCATAAAAAATTTACAAATGATCATTTAAAAATATGGACAATCAGAGGCTGATGTGATAAAATATTAAGGGAGATAGTATTCCTGTAAATATGAGCATTATGTTAAGGAGGTAAATTGTATGAAAAAACTTTTATCAACGATAACGGCTGTTTCGTTGCTTGCAGGCTCGGCGACCGGTCTGACCGCGAATGCAAAGGGTATTTTCGATCCGATGAAGTCAGTGTTTGATACGGCTAAAATCATGCTCGGCACAACGTTGTTTGACGATATTAATGCTGCTGCTGATAAGGCAACAGAGAAGCCGACTGAAAAACCGACGGAAAAGCCTACGGCAGTTCCAACGGAAAAACCGACAGTAAAGCCGACTGCTGAGCCGACCGAGAGACCGACAGCAGAGCCAACGGCAGAGCCGACCGAAAAACCGACAGTAAAGCCAACGGCAGAGCCGACTGAGAAGCCGACTGCTGAGCCGACAGCAAAGCCAACGGCAGAGCCGACCGAGAGACCGACTGCAAAGCCGACTGCGGAACCGACCGAGAAACCGACAGCAGAGCCGACCGCGGAACCGACTGAGAAGCCGACTGAGCGGCCGGATATCGTTAAGAGCATTTCCATTAACAAACAGCTTATCAAGCTCAAGAAGGGTGACACATTCCAGCTGGCGATAACTGATGTTGAGCCTGAAGGCGCAGAGCTGGGAACGGTATATTGGAATTCAACAAATACCGGCAGTGTTGCGGTATCATCAAACGGACTTGTAACAGCTGTAGCTGAGGGGGATTCGACTGTATCGGCGATATCGTCAAACGGCACAGTGGCAGCTGACTGCTATGTGTCAGTCGAGGAGGACGATGGCATAATTTCGCTTTCAACAACAGAGGGCGTTGCTCAGGTGGTTGTTACCAGAATGGGTCTTTCTACAGAGCTTATTCCGGGTACTAACAAGCTTGAGGCAGGCGTTTATACAGTAGAGGCCAAGGCGGCTGAGAACTATGAGCTCAATGATTATGTAAAGACACTTAATGTAGGTGTGGGCGAGACAGCACCGCTTTCGATAATAGCGCACAGAACGAGCTATAAGGTAACTCTCCCGAAGGTAGATGGCGTAAATGTATATGCTATCAACGGCAGCACAGAGTCAGTTGCACCCGGCGGAAGCTACAGCTTCGTTGTAACTGTTGCCGATGGTGTTAATGCATCGGATCTTGTTATAAAGGCAAACGGTGAGGCATTGACCAAAAACGGTGATTCATATTCGATAACCAATATAAACAGTGATGTTGCCATCACTATCGAGGGTGTTTCAAAGGTATCCGGTGATACAACGCTTAAATCCGTAAAGGTAAAGGGCAAGACCGCAACTCTCGGCAGTGATGATGTATATTCAGTCACTATCCCGCATGACGATGTCGTAAATGCAAGCGATATCGAGGTCGAGGTAAATGATTATAAAACATCGTATACGATCACATCCCTTGATGGTGTATTCACGATCACGGTCAAGGCAGAGAACGGAACCATTAAGGCGTATAAGCTCTCTATAGTTAACGCTGAGGCAACAGAGCTTGACACGCTCAAGAATCTGATAATGAGCGAAAACTTTGATGATATTTCACAGACATCAAGCGGCTCATACATATCACAGGATTCGGAAAGAGATATAGTTGACTCGCGTGTCAGAAAGCTTGCGTCGAAATATAATAATGTATCGGTATATGTAGAGAACGGCGATACAAAAGCTCCGGTAAGAGGTACCTTGCAGCATCCTTCGTCAGAGGACGGCTACTATGAGTATAAGGTAACTATTTCATCCGGTGACGATCAGAGAACATTTACTGTAAAGATATGGATAGACGGCTATGATTATCTGATCCCGTCATCTGACATTTCTTCGACTACTACAAGCATCACAGTCAAGGGAGTACCCGATGATGCCGAGGTAGCGTTATATACGCGTCAGGGCGGAAAGCTCCGAAACTGGACATCACCGAACTGGAATAATGTAGTCACATTCTCGAATCTTTCGAGCGGTGAATCTTACGGAATAAAGATCCGTGAATACGGTTCAAACGAGATCCCGTCAGGCTCGACATTTATATCGACGATAAAGAGCAAAAGCCGCGGAGCATCATCGTATCACACCGTTTACTTCTACGAGGGCGAGCACGGTACCATAGTATCGGGCAAGGCTAAGCAGACAGTCGGCAATACAAGGGTCGCAGATTATCCTACGGTAAAGGCTGATGACGGATATATATTCAAGGGTTGGTCGGCAAACGGTGTTCTGATAGAAAACCCGAACACATACTATATCCGTTCAAATACATCCTTTACGGCGCTTTATGAGAAGTCTGCAAGCTATTCAAGATCGGCTGAAACGACAACAGCAAAGTCGGTAATACCCACTGAAAACACCAGCAGCAGCCGTAAGGATACTGCATCATATGTATTCAGTGATGTTCCGTCAAACAGCTGGTTCTATGACAATGTTACAAGCATCTGCAAGAAGGGCTTCATGAACGGCACGACCGATTCATCGTTTGAACCTAACACTCAGCTCACAAGAGCAATGCTGGTGACGATACTTTACAGATATGCGTCAGAGCCGCAGATATATTTGAACCTCTCATTCAATGATGTTCCGACAGACACATGGTACAGCAATGCGGTGGCATGGGCGGCAGAGGCCGGTATCGTAGAGGGCGATGACGGCAAATTCTCGCCTAACGATTATGTGACCCGCGAACAGTTCGCGGCTATCATCTACCGTTACAGCCAGGCGTTTGGATATGATACCTCTGCTGCAGGCAATATCATAAAGTTTGCGGATTCCGCAAAGATATCAGACTGGGCACAGGCACCGCTTATCTGGACAACAGGTGCCGGCATCATAGACGGTAAGGACGGCAATATGCTCGATCCTAAGGGTGGAGCGACCAGAGCCGAGGCAGCGACGATAATCAACAGATTTGATACGTTTATCGACGGTTGATCAATATGCGTAAATAAATCGGGCTACCGGGCTTGGAAACAAGCCCGGTAGATTTGTTTTGGTATATGAGAAAGAACCTTTCTTATATACCAAAACATGTGGAGAACACAGAAAGGTAATTAATGTTATGACGATCAAAGATATGAAACCGGGTGAGCGAGCTGTCATCAACTCAGTGGGCGGTGACGGAGCGCTGCGCAGACATTTTCTTGATATGGGCGTGATACCGGGCGCTGAGATAAGGATCGTAAAGCTTGCGCCTATGGGCGATCCGATACAGCTTATGATCCACGGCTATGAGCTCACTATGCGTCTTGCGGATGCCGAAAACATACCCGTAACACTTATCGACGAGCATAACGCAAAAGCCCAAACTCGATCGAAATATCATCCGGGACTCGGACAGGGAGGCAAATACCATCCAAAGGGCAGCGGAGTGCCTTTGCCGGACGGAGAATTGCTGACCTTTGCTCTTGTCGGTAACCAGAATGCCGGGAAAACTACACTTTTCAATCAGCTTACAGGCTCAAATCAGCATGTCGGAAACTTTCCGGGAGTTACGGTAGACCGCCGTGACGGAGTTATAAGAGGGCATAAGAATACACTTATCACCGATCTTCCGGGTATCTATTCAATGTCGCCGTACTCAAGCGAGGAGATTGTATCGAGAAACTTTGTGATCGGGGAAAAGCCGAAGGCTATAATAAACATCCTTGACGCGACAAATATTGAGCGGAACCTTTATCTTACAATGCAGCTCATGGAGATGGAGGTGCCTATGGTCATTGCGCTTAATATGATGGACGAGATGACCGGAAACGGCGGCTTTGTCGATATAAACACGATGGAGGATATCCTTGGTGTGCCGGTCGTTCCGATAGCCGCATCAAAGAATCAGGGCGTACAGGAGCTTGTTGAGCACGCGATACATCTTGCAAAGTATCAGGAGCGCCCCGGCAGGGTGGACTTCTGTGATGAGTCCGATCATGGCGGCGCACTGCATGAATGTATACATACTGTGATGGCGCTTATAAAAAATGATGCGGACAAGGCGGGGCTTCCGCTCAGATTTGCCGCATGCAGGCTTATTGAGGGTGATGAGCTTATAGAAGAGCAGCTGCAGCTAAGTGATGCCGATAAGACCGCCCTTGAAGAGATAATCATAAAAATGGAACAGGCGCGCGGGCTCGACAGGAACGCCGCGATGGCGGATATGCGTTTTGCGTTTATAAAAAGCGTGACAGAACGAACCGTGACCAAGCCGAAGGAGAGCCGGGAGCATATAAGAAGCAGCAGGATTGATAGGATCCTTACCGGGAAATATACGGCGATACCAATGTTTATCCTGATAATGGGCGCGGTGTTCTTCCTGACATTTAATGTTATAGGCTCCCGG
>CAMNAT010000028.1 GCA_946531785.1 uncultured Oscillospiraceae bacterium | reverse complement strand
TTATCATTTTGTTATCAACATAACGATCAGACCTCTGTAAACCCGCGGTTTTATCGGGTTTCCGGAATCCTGTACATCATTCCCACTCGATCGTGCCTGTGGGCTTCGGTGTCAGATCGTAAAGCACTCGGTTTACGCCTGCGACCTCGCTCGTTATACGCGCTGTGATGTGCTGCAGCAGCGAGAACGGTATATCCTCGACTGTTGCTGTCATAGCGTCGCGCGTATTTACGGCACGTATGATGACAGGCCACTCATAGCTGCGCATGTTGTTCTTAACGCCGGTCGATTTAAAGTCAGGTACAACTGTGAAATACTGCCATACCTTGCCCTCCAAGTCGTTCTTTGCAAATTCCTCGCGGAGTATAGCATCGGATTCGCGAACAGCCTCAAGTCTGTCACGGGTTATCGCGCCTATGCAACGAACGCCGAGACCAGGGCCGGGGAACGGCTGACGGTATACCATATTTGCCGGAAGTCCGAGAGCATCGCCGACAACACGCACCTCATCCTTAAAGAGGAACTTTAACGGTTCAACGAGCTCAAATTGAAGATCCTCGGGAAGTCCGCCGACATTATGATGTGCTTTGACCGGGCCGCTTTCGAGAATATCAGGGTAGATCGTGCCCTGCGCGAGGAACTCGATCCCCTCCTGCTTCCTTGCCTCTTCCTCAAATACGCGGATAAACTCCGCGCCGATTATTTTTCTCTTCTGCTCCGGCTCCGCGACACCTACAAGCTTATCGAGGAACCTGTCCACAGCATCTACATATACGAGATTGGCATCCATCTGGTTTCTGAACACCTCAACTACCTGCTCCGGCTCACCCTTACGAAGAAGTCCGTGATTAACATGCACACAGACAAGCTGCTTGCCTACTGCCTTTATGAGCAAAGCCGCTACCACCGACGAATCAACACCGCCGGAAAGCGCAAGAAGCACCTTCTTATCCCCTATCTGCTTGCGCAGTTCTATAAGCTGCTCTTCAATAAAAGCATTTGCAAGCTCGGGAGTCGTTATTCTTTCCATTGATTCCGGACGAACATTATTTGACATAGCTAAACCCTCCGTTTTTTTATTTAATAATACCATAATACACAAAAAATTGCAAGTCCCGTAATATAGTTTTTTGACATAAAAGTACAAAAAACCGGCTTCATCTTGAAGCCGGCTCTCTGTTATATCTCTGATGCCGTTTTTGAAACCGTATGTAAGATCGGTTCCCACTTTACTTTCTTGAATAATGCTATGATCGAGATGGGAACATATGTCGCCATGAAGATCGGGAATGTGAATGTGTACAATATCTTTTTGAAGCCTGAACAATGTATCTGCTTCCACTCGGTGATAGTCGTTATCGCCCCGAGCAGGAAGAATACCATATAGAAGCTGAAGAATGTCTGCCCCAGTGTTCTTAACAGTATCGGCAGATACGGTGAGTCGCCCGCTACTGCCACCGGTATTGCAACTATATTCATCAATGTACTCAACAGTGTGAAGAGCATTGCCGGCATTACTGTCATGAGCAAGTCATAGCACGAGAAGCTCTTTTTGAATATACCGCGGAACAATCTGCTTCCGTAGTTGGCAACAACCTGATAGAAGCCCTTTGCCCATCTGAGTCTCTGCAGATATGACTGATGCAGCGTTGTAGGCTGTTCATCAAACAGAACAGCATTTCTGCAGTATCCGATCTGCTCACCGTCAAGGATGCTGCTTACCGTAAACTCTATATCCTCTGTAAGCAAATGATGTATCCATCCGCCGTTATTATTTATGATCTCCGAGCTTACAAGGAAACCTGTTCCGGATATAGCACAGCTTGTGCCGATCTGCATTCTGGGATCGTTCAGGAACTTCGCCTCTCTCAGGAACCAGAGCGAATATCCGGCAGTGATCCAGTTATCTGCATAATTCTTTGAATTACGGTAGCTTGTTATGATACGATAGCCGTTATCAAACATCTTGTTCATTTCTTCAACAAATGTTTCAGAAATTACATTATCGGCATCGAACACGATGAATGCCTCATAATTCTGATCAGCGTGATCTCTCTTGATCTTATGGAAAAGCCAGTCAAGAGCATAGCCCTTGCCGACATAGACATTGTCATTTCTTTCATATACATACGCACCGTGATTCTTTGCGATCTCGGCGGTTTTATCGGTCGAATTGTCAGCTACGACATAAACATCAAGAAGCTCCTTGGGGTATGTCTGAGCCTGGATGCTGTTTAACAGCTCACCTATAACCTTATCCTCATTTCTGGCAGCTACTATCACCGCATATTTGTGTAGCTTATTAGCCTTATAGGTATTGCTCTTCTTAAACAGCTCTACTACCACATACACAAACTGATAAAAATAACACAATGTGAACAGTGTCGAAATCAAGACATTAAAATATACTACAAATTCCATTATTTTGACCTATCCTCTATTATATCTCAAAATCCTCATTGACTTCATTCAGTATATATGATACCTTTTTCATCCGCGATTAGCATTATAGCACAACTGCTTCGATTTGTCTAGAAAAAAAATATATTTTCTTTGGATTTTGTTCAAATACTCCATTATTTACATTTTGAACATTGTTTTTTGCACTATTTTTGTTCATTAAGTCTCCTATGATCGATAGCTGTTATCCACCTTTCAGCTCTTCAAATTTCATCGCCATTTCAGGCGCTCTGTTTTATAGCATCAGAAGCAATAAGGGCATCTCCAATTCAAGCTTACACCAAAGCATTGACAAACCGATTCACATAATGATATAATATTATTAATATATGATAGTTTTACAAAGCAAGACCATCACATAAGAACGACAGGAGGGAATCAAAATGAAAATAATAAGCAATATAACAGCTCTTATGACTATTTCTGCAATGGTATGTGTTACGCCTGTCAATGCTGAGAGCATCGGCGACAAAACAGGAACTGTGTATAATACAGACATCGTTGCATATATAAATAACTATGCCCTATCCTCTTACGCCGCAAACGGAACATCGGTGATCGTTGCGGAGGATCTGAGGAATTTCGGCTTTGATGTTGTTTGGAACGAAACAGAAAGGACACTTTCGATAACCAGAAATACCGATACAACACCAAAGGAAATGAATGTTGTAAAATACGGGATCCCCGAATCGGAGTTTTCCGATCTGCTATACACGGATATAGCAGTTTTTGCCGACGGAATAAGGATCCCTTCATACGCTATCAACGGCTACACAATGATCCCTGTAGAGAGCCTTACAATGTTTGGTGAATACTACTGGATACCGGAAGAGCGCGCGCTCAAGCTATGGGTGGATGGGCTCTATATAAGACCGGATAAGCAAGTTGTTCCCTATGGTCAGGCAATAAAAAATGCAAATGTCGACCTTGTACCTACACTTTCCGCTCAGGAAAGATATGAGCTCAATATTTTTCTGAGTAATTTTGCTGAGATAGGCTTTCCTCCATATGATGAGGCAACATCGGGCAATAATGCACTGATATTCTTCGGCTGTATGCATAATTCCCGTAACCATACCGCCGGCGCAGTACCGATTCCCGATGAAGAGGCGCGTAAATATGTTAAGCTTGAGGAGCAATATATCCATGCTTGCTATAAGGTCGATAAAAGCACAGTTGAAAACACCGTCGCCCGGTATTTCGGCAAAGATGTGACACATGGCAGCTCGACGATAACTGATCAATATGATCTGAGCTGGAATCAGGGATACAGTAACGGATACTACTATTTTGACAGCGGCGAGGAAGGCGCGTTTGCAATTGATGTTGCAGTCGCGGATTCAATGTATGAGAATTATGACGGCACTTATACGTTGACATTCAAAACATATGTCTACGGTGAGCCTGATGATTTTCCTGATGTTTATTACAGCACACCGGCTTCTGTTGCGGATAAGATCGCACGGGAGAAAGGAACAGCCGTTGTAAGACCATACTCATATAACGGCAGAAACACCTACCAGCTGGTATCATATTCAGCTTCAAGAATAGAGCAGTAAAAAGGGGTAAAAAAAGCAGGGGCTGTTGCAAAACGCAAGTTTTGCAGCAGCCCCACTTGCTGAGCGGAGATAGCTAATGATTTATTGATCGTTAAATTGTTTTTGGTTCATCCCAAGCCTTTCATACGGAGTTTCGCATTCCCTCACAGTATCTCCGTTTTCTATCCTGAAAAGTGTCTCGTCCAATGACTCCGGCTTGTGATAATAAAAGCCCTGTGCCAGCTCGCAGCCGATCTTCTTTACAAACGAAAGCTGCTCGGTGGTTTCCAGCCCTTCTATCAGTGTGTGGATGCCCATCTTCTTTGCGAGCTTCACCAGGTCCTCCAATATAAGCCGGTTTGCTCCGTTATTATCGTCTAAGTGACGGAGCAACTCCATATCGTACTTTATAAGATCAAAGTCATAACGGCTGAACATGTTGAGCGCAGAGTAGCCGCTGCCGAAATCGTCAAGCCAGAGCTGATAGCCGTTTTTGCGGATATCCCGCAGCTGCCCGCGCAGCCGGTCTGCGCCCTCTGCGATATCATGCTCTGTGATCTCAACGATAAAATAGCGCTTATCAACATACTTATCCATTTCGTACTTCTCATAGAGCCTGTTCATCTCGCTGACAATGTCCGCGTGATCAAAGTCCTGTCTTGAAAAGTTGACAGAGACCGGCACAAGGGGAAGGCCTTTCTCATGGCAGGTCTTCATATCCCTGCATACCTGCTCGAACATATATAAGTCTAATTTATAAAGCAGATGGTATTTCAAAAGCACAGGAATGAAGTCCGCGGGCGGGATCGTTCCGCGTGCCGGATCGATCCAACGCGCCAAGCCCTCAAAGGCAGCGATCTTCTGACTTTCCATCCGATACAGCGCGTGGTAAAAGACCTTTATCCACCCGTTTTTCATTGCCTTATCAAAGTTTTCTACGATATAGCGGTTTTGCCAATAGAAATTCTCCTTTTCCTGCGAAAAGAATGCCACCTCGCGCGTCATATTGCTTTCTATTCTTCTAAGGGCATGCTTTGCGTGGTCCAGCGCCTCGATCAGGGTCACTTTTTCGCTCACGGGGCATATGCCCGAACGGATCCCTGAGGTGTTGCCGCGTGCGCTTTTCTTTATGAGCTTGTTTGCCTCATGCAGCCGGTTCTCCATCTCGCCGTGATCATCAAGCCATGTGACCATAATAAAATGGTCATCCGCGCCTCTTACTACAAGAGCCTTAGGGAATTGCGCGGCCAGCGTTCTGGCGGTCAGACGAAGAAGCTCATCGCCCTCCTTGAAGCCATACTGAGTATTATACGACTGCATTGAATATATATCCGTATAGACAACATGGGGCAGCTTGCCGTCCGCGCGGATCATGTCTACCTTGTCTTTGCCGAACTCATGCAGGTAGTTGATATTGGGAAGGGTCGTAAGCTGATCTGTGTAAAAGCGATCCTTTTGCTGCAGAAGATACTCTCTCGTTTTTTCCTTGAGAGTTTTCATGGTGCCCGAAAGATTGCCATAGTTTATCACTGCCAGCTCTGTTCCGTCTGGCATGGTCTGCCACCGCCCGATCCCGTGTATCAGGATATACCCGGCTTCGGAGCCGGTGTTCGGAGCGGAGTCGGTCTGAGCGAGCTTCACTCGGAATACAGCGTTATATGAGCCCCTGTGATGCAGAAAATCATCGCTGATCTGCGACACGACACCGACATCATCCGGATGCATCATCCCGAACAGACCGTGCTGAAGCCAATCAAAAACGACCTCGCGGCTTATGCCGGTATTAGCGCAAAAGCCGTCCGAGACGAGTACGGGCACGGCGCGGTGATCTATATTCTGATAGTAAATAAACGAAAGCGGACTGCTTTCATAGAGCCTTCTTATTTCATCAGGGAATCTATACATCCTTTTTTACCTCGTTTTGTATATGATCAAATTTATTTCAAAACAATTTCCTTCAATTTGCGTTTACGCATGTACATCTCTTGATCTGCGCGGGAGAAAATCTGATTGACAGAGATATCCTGCCCTTTTTGATAAACCGACATTCCGGCAGCCACAACAACACCGCCGTTCCTTTCGTTTTCGTCTATCTGACTGTTGAATGCCTCTGTCAGCTCAACTCTGTTGAAAAATCCTTCGCCTTCAAGGAAAAGCACAAATTCATCTCCGCCTATGCGGTACACACTGCTGCCGGCAAAGCTGTCACCGATAAGCTTTGTTGCCTTGATTATATATTGATCTCCGAATTCGTGCCCTAACCGGTCGTTGATATCCTTCAATCCGTTCAGGTCAAATACCACGACCGCGAAATCGTCGGCTTTGCCGCCGGCGATCTTGAGATCCATCCGTTTTTCCGCTTCAACATAGGCAAGCTTGCTTTTTACTCCCGTCAGTGTATCGGTATATGCAAGCTCCCATGCCGAACTGAGCTCCTCATGATGATACTTTTCGCGCTCGAGCGCCCTCTCCAGCTCCTGCTTATATTCCTCCTTCTCATCACCGATAACAAAGGTGTGGAGCAGACAGGTCCCGAGCAGATAAGCGACGGAATAGAGCGGCAGGTGCGGGAACCACAGCTGGATGAAAAGATTTGCTGCCATGATCAGCCCGAAAAGAGCCATTGTCCTGTATCTGCTTTTTTGTGCCTGAGTGGCGTTGTGCGATATGGCTGATGAAACTGTGTTGAAGGAGAGCGTGAGCAGCAGCAGTATCTGCGCGATAAGGATAATATGCCGCACAGTGTAGGTCCTGTATACGCAGCTTTCGTCCACGGTAAACAGGACCGGAACGAAAATATTGACGGCAGCGAGAAGAGTGATCACCGCGAAAAAGATCCGTCCCGCGTATATAAGAAACCGGCCGAACGCGCTGTTGCCCTCCTGATAGGTAACGGCATACTGCGTCCAGAACAGCATACCCACAGCCAGCACGACAAAGTATATTGTGGTGTCTGCAAACAGCAGGGGATCCAGCTTCAGGTACTCTAAAATGCCCCATAGTATATCCGTGATATAGTACAGCCCGACAGCCACCAGGAACCTTCGGTATACCGTCCAGGCAGGGCTTGTGAAGCTGTCGTTATTGTTTAATATAATGTCACGGTTTTCGATCAAAAGGATCACTAATGCTATAAGAACGATAGCGGAGTAATACATGGTGTCTGCCTCCTTTCGGGCAAGAAAGTCGTGTGTTATTTTCCTGTCATCTCATCCTTTTTCCAAATAAGCTCCTCAAGCAGCTTGAACAGCTGCTCAGGCTCCACGGGCTTTGACAGATGCGCATTCATGCCCGCCTGGAGCGAGCGCTGCACATCCTCGTCAAAGGCGTTTGCCGTCATGGCGATGATCGGAACGAGCTTTGCATCGGGTCTTTCAAGCGCACGTATCCGTCGTGCTGCCTCAAGCCCGTCCACCTCGGGCATCCTTACATCCATAAGGATAGCGTCATAATATCCGGGCTCGCTTTTTTCAAACATTTCTATGACAAGTCTTCCGTTTTCGGCATGATCAACATTCGCGTCGCGGAAGCGCATAAGCTCCTTGACAATTTCGGCATTGATCATAACATCCTCAGCTAAGAGGATATGTCTGCCGGTAAGCTCCGCGCGTTTTTTATCCTTCGCAGTGCTCAGACTGTTCCTTCTTGCGATCCGCATGAATTCATCAATAACATTGGAGGCGAACAGCGGCTTTGCAAGAAAGCTGTCAACGCCTATGTGAAACGCCTCGTCCATGATCTCATCCCAGTTATACGCTGTCAGGATAATAATGGTCGTTTCATTATCGTAGCGGCTGCGGATCTCCTTTGCGACATCTATGCCGTCCATACCGGCCATTTTCCAGTCAAGAAGCACAAGATTGTACGGATCCTGCTTTGTATGGCAGACCTCGAGCATTTCAAGCGCCTTTGTGCCGCCGTTAGCGGTGTCGGCGCGGATCCCCGCCTCGTCCAGAACAAGCTTGGCATGTGCGCAGGCTATGGGATCGTCATCGACCACCAGAACATGCATATCCTTTGTGCTGATCGTATCGAAGCCAACGCTCGGATTTTCACAGTTCTTTAACGGAACAACGACAACAAACTCCGTTCCGACACCCTTTTCCGAATCGACCGTTATAGTGCCGTTCATAAGCTCCACTATGCTCTTTGTGATCGCCATACCAAGTCCTGTGCTGCCGTATTTGTTTTTACGGGTGCTGTCCTCCTGAGCAAAGGAATCGAACACCCTCGGGATAAACTCCTTGCTCATTCCTATGCCGGTATCCTTAATCGAGAAGCGCAGAGTGGACTGCCCTTCAAAATCGTTTATTTTTTCAACCGACAGAACAATGCTGCCGGGCGTTTCGGTAAACTTGACCGCATTGCTGAGAATATTGACAATGACCTGCTTGAGCTTCATCTCATAACCGATAAAATGATCATCGATATGCCCGTTGATACGGCATTCAAAGGAAAGCCCCTTTTCCTCGCATTGAGTCATGACCATTGTATTGATCTGCTCGAGCACCTCGCTGAAGGAGAATTCCTCGCTGCGGAGTACAAGCCTTCCCGATTCGATACGGCTCATATCCAGAATATCGTTGATCAGCCCAAGAAGATGCTTGGCGCTGCCATTGATCTTCGTGAGATACTCCCGCGTTTTTTCGGATAGCGTATCGTCGCGGAGGGCAAGGCTGTCAAGCCCGATGATCGCATTCATCGGTGTTCTGATCTCGTGGCTCATGTTGGAAAGAAACGCTGTTTTTGCCTTGTTTGCACCCTCGGCGGCGGTGAGCGCTTCGCTGAGCAGCTTGCTTTGCTCCTCAAGCTGCTTCTGCAGGGCAATGCGCTGCTCCAGCTCCTCCTGCTTGCCCTTGATCTCCGCCTCTGCTGTTTTCCGCTCCAGCTCAAGCCCGGCGTTTCGCCTGGTCTGTATCAGGATAAGCGAAAACATGCCTAAAATGGCGGCTATGATTATCACGGACTGGATAATGCTTCTGCGCACGATATCGCTTGAAATATATCCGATCTTGTCGCTTATGACGCTTTCTCTCACCAGATATGTAAGCTGCCAGTCGGTATCCTGCACGGGGGCGAAGCTGAGCGTTTCGCGGATCCCCTTGTATGTAAAGGATATCTCACCCTTTTTGCCCGATTGGAAATCGTTTATAAACGAGTCATAATCATATCCCTTTTCAAATTCCGCGTTTCTGACAGCAACGAGCAGATTATCATCGGCGGAAAGCCCGCCGAGAACGGTATTGGAAAGAGCAACGCCCTGGTTCGTATAGATGTTGCAGAAGGTAGCTCCGTCGCCTCCCGAGTCCATTGACGCGCCGGCAAGCATCACCTTCATGTCGATCTCCATAAAGCAGACCGAAAGCGCTTTTCCGTTAAATGGGATGTTTATAGGAACAGCGATCACTACCTTCTTATCCCGGGTGTCAAGATTGAGCACCGATATCTCCGGCTTTGATATCGTTCTGTAGTCAAAGGTGTATTCATTGATATTTGTCTGTGTGCCCAGTGAGGTATAGATAAGTCCGTCCGTATCGACAAAGGCGAATTTGTCGAGATTATACAGATGCTTCATGCGTGACTGATATGCCTCAAGATGCGCTTTATCGCTGAGATCCTCATCTGTCAGAAGATCAATGGCAATGCGGATGGTCTTTATATTGCTTTGGAGGTTGTTCTCCACCACCTGCTCGCGGCGCGCCGCAAGCTCGTCAAGGTACAGCAGGCTGACCGTGCGCGCTGCTTTGTCCGTATCATTCTTTGCGCTTTGACCCATCCATAGTGTACTGAGCACAAGTATACATACGATTAGCATACTTCCCGCTGTTATAAATCCGACTGTGCTTCTCCTGTTTTCCATAAGCTTAGATCTCCTGCAGATGCGTGTTTGTGAAATATGCTTTATTTTCCCGTCCTTCCCGCCGCGTTCAATGCAAAACGGATAGCGGGTCTGAATTCCGGCAGGAAGCTGCAGCCGACAGCGAAAATTATATTTGAAACGACCGTTGCCACGATAAGATTTACTATGAGAGCGGGTATTCCGTCAAGACCTATACGGGTGCATATGAAGTAGCAGCCCGCGCACGCGGCAAGCGTAAGCGCTGAATACAGCGCAAGCTTCAGCAGGTATTCCGACAAGTGCTTGTCTGTGAAGTAGTATTTGTACAGCGTCCGTCCGCCCCATACGCAATCGATGAATACGATGCAGAATATCGTTGAGAACATAACGCCTGTTACGCCGATATATTTTACCAGCACAATATTTAAAACGAAATTGGTTATGGTCTCGGCTATCGGTCTGAACCTGTCCTGCCACCAGAGCCCGGCAGCCTGGCGGTAGATATAGCATACCCTGTTGAAGCCGAGCGTCAGGAAGTACACGCAGAATATCATCATTATAGTGTCATTGAACATCATCCCTTCGCCGACCCACAGCTTTATAAACGGCTGATAGCAGCCTACAAGGCAGGTCGTAGCCCATGCGTTCAGCCACATAAACAGCATCTGCAGCTTATTGAAATCGGCATAATTCTTGTCCTTGGTCTCAAGCACCATTGAATTTCCGACGCTTGCGGTTATACTTGTGGTCGTAAGCATAAGGAATCCGGTTATGGCGTTGAGGATATAATAATAATTATTATACATCGCAAGCAGGTTGAGCCCCAGAAAGGACGATAAAACTATGCTGTCGAGCGAGTTCCTGAAGGTGCTGCTCACCTTGGTCAGAAACATGCCCGCTATGCGCTTTTTTATGCCGTCCAGCGCCTCCTTCGGGACGGTGCCGCTGCATTGGTATTGGGGATACATTTTATTTGACAGTACATATATAACATAGTTCTTTGCCAATTCGCTCAAGGGAAGGATGAGGCAGTAAAAGTAATAATTTCTGAATATAATTACCGCTGCAGCCTGCACCACAGATGAGCCGATCTTGAAATATGTATATATGTTATTGTTTATCGAATACTGCTGATTTGCGGTAAAAAGAGAATCGCGGTACGCAAACAGCAGATAGCTTAAGACCGGCGTTGAGAGATTGATAAGATACAGCAGATACAGATTTGCGCCCGGCGGCAGCTCGGACTTAACGATAAGATGCAAAAACGGCATCATAAGCAGCCCGCCCGCAGCCATGATGACAGCTATCCATCTGTAAAAGGTGCGGTACAGCTTCAGCAGGGCGCAGATCGCGGGAGTATCACCCTCCGCGATGGGCTTGTACATGCTGAATACCATCGCCGCGCCGACGCCCAGCTCTGCCAGAGACAATATCTGCAGAAGCGATGCAAACAGGCTGTCCAGACCCAGATACAGCGCGCCGAGATACCGGATGATTATCGTTCTCATCACAAAAACAGTAAACATCGACACCAGCTTGTTGATTATAGATGTAATAATATTGCGCTTTGCATGTTGAGTCCTTGTAGCCATTATTGTTTCTCCTTATCTCCTTTTAATTATGTTCCTCAGCCGCCATGTATAGTACGGGCTGATATAGTTCATCAGCAGGAAGGCTTTTTGAGAAAGAGACAGAGGTTCTCTCAATAACGCCCTGTTTCTTTTCCTCAGCTCCTTTGCAAACATCCTGAGCTTTGACACAAACGGCTCATGCCTGAAGTCGGCATGCTCGTATACGCCGTACATCACATAATAGCACCTTGCAAAACAAATATACCGTGCCCGCGGCGGAGCGTGTTTTTCCCTGAAAAAGTCGTCTCTGCCTAACCTTGATTCGATCTCGTCAAGGACATTTAATTTGTATGCATGAGTTATGCTTGATGCTCTTTGGATATAATTATAGCCTACATATGATATGCACGCCACTCTTTTCACATCCCAGAACATCCTGTGCACGATAAAGTCATCCTCGAACGCCTTGCCGATGGGGTATCGAAGCTCACGGAAGACATCATGCTTATAAAGCTTGTTCCATGCGTACCCCCACCCCCACGGATGATGGGATGCCCTCTTGTTCAAAAGGATCTCCTTGCCGGATAAGATCTCGTCATGGATGGGTATCAGCCTGTTCCTGTCCTCGTGGTCGCCTATATATCTGAAGCTGCATATGCTTATTTCTGCATCGTTTTTTACGAGCGCCTCATGGAGCTTTTCGTACATTTCCGGCTCTATGTAGTCGTCGCCGTCAACAAATCCGAGATATTTGCCGGTAGCGGCATCTATGCCGTGGTCGCGGGCATCGGACAGACCGCCGTTCGGGTCGTGCAGGACCTTTATCCTGCTGTCCTTTTTTGCGTATGCGTCGCATATTTCACCGCAATGATCCGGCGAGTCGTCATCAATGAGGATGATCTCCAGATCCTTATATGTCTGAGCCAATATGCTGTCAATGCACCTGGGCAGTTCCTTTTCGATCCCATA
>CAMNAT010000027.1 GCA_946531785.1 uncultured Oscillospiraceae bacterium | reverse complement strand
TAAGCATATAGGGTTTTATCTTTGGGAAGCGTACAAAACGCTTCCCTTTAAAAGTGCAAAAAAATTTCAATAAATTTTTAAAAAACACTGTACAATTTGATGTAAATATGTTATAATTATTACAACTATGATACTTCGGTAACAAATAAAAGAAAAGGAGAGAGAAGTATGAAATTTAAAAAGCTAATCAGCGGTATTTCGGCTCTTGCGGTGGCGGCATCGGCATTTGCAGGACTTGCGGTGACCGCGAATGCGGCTACATCGTCGCAGAAGGTCGATCTTTCAAAGTTTGACAAGCAGGCGACCTATGACAGCGGCACGGACACTGCGTCACTTGCGCTTGCTTCAAAGGCATGGTCAAAGCTTGACCTTACTCCGTATACGCAGTCAGAGGCAGGACATGTAAAGTCTGTCACGATCACCTATAAGGAAACAGTACCGAGCGGCGGACGTACCGCTATAGGTATTTATGATAAGGACGGTGCGGTATATGCCACAAACGCTTATCAGGACACCGCGGGTTCGTATGTATGCTACGGCGTAATGGGCGGCAACAACGATAAGCGTGTATATCTCAATGGTAATGGTGCAAAGAATAACGGCGGCTTTGCGGTAGATTCGGAGGAGGAGGTATCACTCACCTTCGATATGGACGCAAAGAAATTCTCGGGAAAAATCGGCGCGCATAATGTAGGCGAAACAGCTTTCGGCAGCCTTGATTCGGTAGATGTATTTGCAGTTTATTCATGGAGTGCATGTACATACAAGATCTCGGATATGAACATATCCGTTGATATCGCAGATGAAACATATTATACAGTTACCTATGATATACAGGGTACGACAAAAACAGAGTCTGTTATCGAAAACGGCAGCATTAAAGAAGTGCCGGATACATATATAGGCGGCTACACCTTCAAGGGCTGGACAAAGGATGATGATACAACTGTTTATTCAACAGATGAGATCAAGGCAATGGCTATCACAGCCGATACTAAGTTCACAGCTCAGTATGATGTCGACGCGGCTTATGTTGAGGCTATCAAGTCCGTTTCCATCACAGGCGCGGACAAGATGACCTTTGGTCCCGATCCGGATACGGCAGAGTCAAATCCTTATACTGTAGTGATCACAGGTGTTGACGGAACAACTATAACCGAGGAGAATTTAAGCTCCAATGTGACCGACTTCAAAGTAACATGGGATATAGGCGGTTTTGCAACTGAAAACGATCAGCCCGGTCAGTATTGCGACAGCTACGGCGCATTTTCGGTAAACAATGAGGGCAAGGTCGCTACGAGCTTTGAGCTGAGAAATGTTCCGATGAACTTTATCGGCAAGATGACGGCGACTGTTACATACAACGGTGATACATTTGTGGCTGAAAAGGCAGTTGCGGCACTTGGAAACACGACGATCCCCACCTCGCAGATACTTCCCGAGGGCGGCTATCCGTCAGATTTCAGAGGTTATTCGGATGCACTCATAGGCTATAATGCGGCTGTGTCGGGCAATAACCAGTCCGGCAGCGACGTTGTAACAGGAAACTTCTTTATTGCAGGCTCAGATGCAGGCAGAAAAGCGGAGCTTATGTCAGAGGAGGGCAATAAGTTCTTCCGCGTAACAAAGACAGCTGCAAGTAAGTCCGATATGTTCGCGCATTCACTTAATGTAACGAACTCACAGGCGATATATGAACAGAAGGTACGTTTCAATTCGGCTAATTCTGTTATCACATTCACTCGCGGCTATCCGATATGGTCATCATCATCGTCATATGCTGATGTTATCGGACTGACATTTACAGGCTCGGCGATCAATGTCGGCAGCACGGCGCTTACAAAGAATGACGCTCCGGCATCTTTCCAGTCGGGCGTATGGTATAAGGTAGTTATATCTGTAGACGCATCTGCGGGCACAGCTTGGGCAAAGGTATACAGCATGGACGGCGAGCTTCTGGGTGAGGCTTCAAATGTAGCTCTTACCACAGCATCAGCTCCGACATACTGGGCATTCGGTCTTGCGAACGCTGCAACAGGCACAATGGATGTAGCCGGTCTTGAGGCATACTATCCGACAGCTGACGAGAGCGCATATACTCTTACAGCGTCACAGGACACCCTTTCCATCCCGAACGGCGACACAGCTGATCTTGCAGCGTCGTTAAAGACTGCGGATGGCTATGACATAACCGGCACTGCTACATGGACAGTGCTTGAAGAGGATATGGCAGAGGGCGTTATCGTAACTCCCGATGCTGCTGATTCACACAAGGCAAAGGTAACACTTTCACAGAGCGCGTCGGCAGGCGAGGCTACCGTACAGGTAAATATCGGCGGCTACACAAAGACTATAAAGCTCAACATAACAAGCTCGGCAGAGAGCGTTAAGTTCACAAAGTCAAATACAAGCGTATCCATACCGTTAAATGATACACCGATAACCGCAGAGTATGAGGCTATCGTTGTTGACGGCGAGGGAACGAACCTTAACAGAGATGTAACGCTTGCGGTATATGACAAGAACAACACAAGCGTATATACATTGCCTGATGGCATAAGCTTTGAGAACGGTGTACTCACCGTAACAAAGGCTGCTCCGGCGGTAACCTTCACTATCCGAGCAACAGGTAAGAACACAGACGGCGAGGATATTTCAAAGAGCGTTAAGGTAACGGTGCACGGACTTTCATTCGACTTCGGCGCAGGCGCTGAGGAGGATCTGGCGGAGGGCTATACGGCGGTAACAGCCGATACATCATACACAGCAGCCCGCGGCTACGGTATCGCGAGCGGCAGCGTAACAGCCGGCGGCACAGCGTCAACAGAGGACGCGAAATCAGATTACCTTGAGGGCGCAATGACCTTTAAGGCTGATGTTGAAAAGGGCAAGAACTACACCGTAGAGATCACATATGCGGGTGAGGTAAGAACAGGCTATATCAACAGCGACCTTGCAGGTTATCCGCTTGAAACTACTGATAACTACGGCACAGCAGCGGCATATGCAGAGCTTACAACAAAGACATATACAGTCGCAGTACCCACAGACACGCTTGATCTTATCATATCAGGCAGCGGTGCAAAGATAGCGGCTGTAACAATAACAAAGAATGCGGATAAGTCTCCTAACGCTAAACCGGATATACACCATGTAGGCGACTCAACGGCGGCAAACAGTGGTTCATGGGCATACTACATAGATCATAACAGAAACCAGTTCCCGACGCTTGAAGCGGTAGCAACGCTTTACAACAACGGCGCGGGCGGTAGAAACCTCTGCACATACTACACGCAGGGCAAACTCGGCGGCGTTCTGAAGGCAATAGAGCCGGGCGATATAGTAATGTTCGGTAACAACGGCACAAACGGTCTCGGCAGCTTCTTTGAGGAGGATGTAAACTTCTATCTCGATGCGGCAGAGGCAATGGGCGCTAAGATAATAATCAACTCCTACACACCGCATGGTGCAAAGGGCGGCTATGCTTATGTTTATGATTCAGCAACCAATACCTTCAACGGTTGGCGTCAGGACAGCGGTGATCCGATAACGAGAAAGGTTGCAGAAGAGAGAGCTGCAAGTGATCCGAACTATCTCGGTTTTGTAGAGATAGGCAAGAATGCGGACGCGGCGTTCAATGCATTTGTTTCGGATTATGCGAAAAACAGCTATGACAGCGCAGATGCAGCTGCACAGGCAATAATCGCATGCTTCGGCGACCATAACCATTACAGCGATGGCTCTATTGCTCGTGATCTTATGCTGAACGGCTATGGCGAGACAAAGGGTATCGTAGAACAGATAGTAGCTATACTTTCAGGCGACACACCGGAGCCTCCGACACCGGTAACATATACCGTAACCTTCGTAGCAGACGGCGAGACGGTAGCAACAAGAACTGTAAATGCAGGCGAAAAAGTAACGGATATTCCTGATGTACCGGAAAAGGAATACAAAACAGGAAAGTGGGTCGTAGGCGATGATGACTTTACAAATGAAACCGTTATCAATGCCGATACTACCGTAACTGCCAGATACAGTGCAATATATGCAAATCTGCGCTTTGTAGATGAAGCCGGACAGACCACCAACGTATCTGTTGGCTTGGGTACAGTATTAACCAGTGAGCTTATTCCGATAGTACCTACAAAGGAAGGCTTCACAGGTAAGTGGGTAATCGAGAATACAGATACTGTTGTTACACCGGGCTATACTGTAACAGAAGGCTTTACAGCTAATGCTGTGTATACAGAAATTGAAGATCCGACTTCTGAATACACAATAACCTTTGACGCTGAAAATGCCGTAGTTAAGGTATACTCCAACGAGGAATTGACCGAGGAATTGGAAGCGCCGTACACAGTCAAGAGTGACGGTCAGCTATACTTTACTGTAGAAACAGAGCCGGGATATGAGCTTGGCGAAGTAACAACAGACGGCAATTCGGCGATAAACGAAACGGGTACATTTGTTTGGACTCTCAATAATACTACAGCAGATTCTACGATTTCGGTGACCAGCAACCAAGCTACGGTTTACTATTCATTAGGCAATGGCACACCGGGACGTGAGAATTGGACGGTAAAGATCAAGAACTGGGATGAAGAAAAATCACTCCCTGTTGCCGCAATTCTTGCGACATATGATGAAAATGGCGTGCTCATAGGTATAAACATCGATTCAGCAGAGCTTGCGGCAGGAGAAAACAAGGATTTCTTCGTAAGCAGCAATAATCTTGAGGACAAAAACAAAGCTGAAACATCAAAACTTATGGTATGGGATACAAGCACTAACAAACCGCTTGTAAAAGCTGTAGAAGGAACAAAATAATATGTTATAAGAAAACCGGCTCACATGAGCCGGTTTTCGGTTTTATACCCCAAATATTGACCGCGGGCGAAAAATATGATACAATAATATGGGAAGATATTAAGGCTGGCAACAGCCCTTTAATTACGAGGTATCGATATGGATAACAAAGCATGGACAACGCTTGATGAGACATGGATAAAGGCAGTCTCAGAGGTGCCGGATATGTCGCGGCGCGGAGTAGAGATAGCAGAGGTCGGCGGCATGCATGGGCGCGGCGAATGGCATATATGCCACTCAAATGCGGAATACACACATACTGACGGCAAAACATACCGCTTTTCGCGCAGCTTCCGAGGCGGTTCGGGAAATGAAACAAACCGCTGCTTTTACTTTACACCTGATGGTGCGTGCACAGTGACCGTTGTGTATGCATCCAAGCCCGGCAGACCGGTAAAGATATGCATGGGCGGCAGTGTGCTTGCGAGCGGAACGAAGGAAATATCCGGCAGCAAAGCCGCATCAATATTTGCTGATATAACAGAGCCGGACGGCGAGGTATATATCTACGGCGGTGCGTGTGACAAGGATATCTACGGCATATTTATCGACTACTTTGATCCGGCGCATCCCCCGAAGCGCGAACCCGTTAAATTGGCGTATAAGCCCCAAGCCTTCTCCTTGGGAGAAGGTGGCTCGTATAGCGAGCCGGATGAGGGTCTCTCCTTCACCCCCGTCGTCCCCGTCGGTGCCGGCCGCAGCTGGAAAACACCCGCCGCGGCGATAGCTGCGATCCGCCGCATGACCCGTCCCGCCGGAGAGCAGGGCAGGGTAAAAATAGTCATCGACCCCGGCATATACCCGGGACAGCTTATAATAGACACTCCGTATGTGACCCTTGCGGCGGCTGATAAGAACGACCGTCCTGTTATGCAATGGCATTATGCGGTGGGCTATGTTTATTACAGCGCCCGCGGCGGCTTCTATGATGCGGAGCGCGCGGCGGCAAGGGATACCAAGGGCGCGGTCGATATGTGGGGGCCGGTATGCAGAGTGGCGGCAGAGCATGTCCGTATAAATGAATGCATATTCAAAAACACATTTAACTGTGAGATAACCAAAGAGGAGGTCGCTGACGGCTGCGAGGCGGCGAAGTATAATGAGTACAGTGATGTTAACGAAAAGCCGGAGCGGCAGGGTTGTGATCCGATGAAAAAGGAGTCCACCGAACGCGCGGCGGCTATCGCGCTCGATGCTGATTATACAACGCTTTCCGGCTGTGACTTTATATCCTCGCAGGATACGTTTTATGTAAACGGTGTTGCGTATGTTAAGGACTGCTATATAGAGGGCGTGACCGATTATATCTTCGGCGGCAGCTCGGCGGTGTTCGAGGGCTGCACTCTTGCATGGCATGGGTATACGGATAAGGCAGTCGGCGGATATATCTCGGCAAGCAGGACAGAGGAGAAATATAACGGCAAGCCGGATCAGAAATCAAACGGCTTTCTATTTAAGGACTGCATCGTGACCACATCGAAGTATTATCCGGATAATGTGTTCACACCCGGAGCGTGGGGGCGCAACTGGGGCGGGGACAGGACTCATGCGGTATTTGACGGCATAAGGGTCAAAGGCATTGCCCCGCCGTCCGGCTGGTATGAGCTTGGCGGCACGCTCGACAATTCGATAATGTATGTGAATAATGTCACAGACGAAGACGGAAACGCGATCGATGTCTCCGGCAGGGAGCACAATCCAAACGGAACGATGCAGGAGAACGGCTATAAGCTTATGGGAATCGATGAATACATACAAGGGATCGGCAGCTGATGCCGATCTTTTTTGCATTTATTTATAATTATAAAAAAATATCAGGTAATGTCGAATAAGGGCTTGATTTTGTTGATATAACTGTGGTATAATATATATTTAGTATTGATATATTTGATCATATGTTTGAATTAAAGGGGATGCGGATATGGATACAAAGGAGATAACTCCTGACGATAATAGAGAAGAAGCAGCGGAAGTGACGGAAGAAGTCCCGGAGCCTGCTGAAAATGCCGAAAGCAATGGGGAAGAAGCTCCCGAAGCTGTTGAGGCAGATACTGATGAGACACAGACTGACGAGATAGAGGACGACTTTGCAGTTGATGGCGATGACTATCAGGAGACTGCGCTTGAAGCTGAGGAAGCTCCCGCGGAGGCTGAAAGCAAGCCGGAGGAAGAACAAACAGCCGCGGAAGCGCCCGCTGAGGAGCCGAAGGAGAAAAAGCCGAATCCGGCTTTGGAGAAGCTGAAGGAGCTAAAAAAGCTGCCGTGGAAGCGGATAGGAAAGATCGCCGGAGCTGTTGCTTCAGTTCTTGCGGTGATATATTTCATCGGTGTGTGGTTCTACAGCTCGCATTTTGCGTATAATACCGCGCTCAAGATCTTTGAATGCCCTAACATGACAGTTGAGGAAGCGGAAGCTAAAATAAAGTCGGGCTTCGGCGATTATCGTTTTTATATTTTTGAAAGGGATAATAAAGTCGAGAGCATAAGCGGACAGAGCATTGATCTTAAATGTGTCTCAGTCACCGGAGTAAAGGAAGCTTTGGAAAGACAGAACCCGTTCGCGTGGCCGTTCCCGACGGCGTATCAGGATGTGAATATAACCGTTGATTTCAATGCCGATAAGCTTTATCATGAGGCGGAGAAGCTTGATTGCTTTGCTCAGTCGATAAAGGATATGGACGGCGCATATGCCGGTGTTTATTATCAGGACGGCGTATATCATATGCGCGAGATGCCTGATAAGAACGCTATCAGCTTTGAGAAGCTGTATTCGGCGTTGTATGCAGGTATAAAGAATGTATACCGTGATATGTCGCTTGAGCAGGAAGGCATATATGTTCTCATGGCAGATGAGGATAATTTGCGCCATGCCATGGAGACTATGAATAAGTATGTTGCAACTGTAGTCACCTATACAAGGGGCACAGACACCTTCGTTATCGACGGCGGCACGATCAACCAGTGGGTATCCATAAATCCCGATTGCACTGTAGTGCTGAGCAATGACGGTATCGCGAAGTATGTAAATGAGCTTGCGGCTGTATATAACACAGTCGGCGCGTCAAGGCAGTTCAAGACCTCCGGCGGCGGTACGATAACCGTCAGCGGCGGCGATTACGGCTGGGAGATCAATAAGGCTAACGAGATCGCGACACTGAGGGAGAATATCTTAAACGGTGATGTTATCTCTCGTGAGCCGGCTCTTAAAAAGCGCGAGAACGGCTTCGGTCTGACCAATACCTATGCCGAGGTAAGCATAGCCGCGCAGACAATGTGGTATTACAAGGATGGCGCACTTGCGCTGTCAACACCGGTTGTAACGGGTAATCCGCTTCAGGGCAACGGAACGCATACCGGAGTATATTCCGTTAAGTATAAGGAAAAGGATGCAGTGCTCCGCGGTGATGATTACGAGACTCCGGTGAAATACTGGATGCCGTTCAACGGCGGCGAGGGCTTCCATGATGCGACATGGCGCGGACGCTTCGGCGGCGCCATCTATCGCGGCGGCGGCTCGCACGGTTGCGTGAACATGCCGTACAGTGCGGCTGAAAAGCTGTTCTCCATGATAGCATCCGGCACTCCGGTAATAGTATATTAAAAACAAAAACGACGCAGGCTCCTGCGTCGTTTTCGCTTATTCATCCTCGTCCGCGCGATAGTCTTCCTCGATATCCTCATAGGAATCAGCCTCAAAATCGTCCATCGCAAGCGAGGGGATGAGTCCTGTCATTTCTGTGCTGCTCACGGCATCTCCGGCAAGTCCGATATCTCCGGCAAGCCCGAAGATGGGTGAAAAGCGCAGCTCGTCGTCGAATTCTTCCTTTTTGCTCATAAAAGCATCCCTCCCGATAATAGTGTTTACTGTATCAGAAGGGATATAACATGCAATTTTTAGTATGCCTTGAAAAGTGTACCGACCTTTTTACCGTCGATTATATCATAAAGCGCCTCGATCCGGTTGCCGTTGAGTATCAGCATACTTATTCCGGCATCGTTTGCTATCCTTGCCGCTTCGAGCTTTGTCACCATGCCGCCTGTGCCGAGGTGTGTTCCGGCACCGCCCGCTATATTTCTCACCTTGCCTATATCCTCAACGCGTGAGATTAGCTGCGCGTCGGGATTATCGTGCGGATCGCTGTCAAACAGCCCGTCTATATCGGAAAAAAGGACAAGGATGTCCGCGCCGACAAGCTTTGCAACTATCGCGGAAAGGCTGTCGTTATCGCCGAACTCGATTTCCTCGACCGATACGGTGTCGTTTTCGTTTACGATAGGGATAATGCCCATGTCAAGCAGGGTGTTGAAGGTATCTGTGGTATGCTTTCTGCGCTTTTCTATATCGACATCCGAGCGCGTTAAGAGTATCTGCGCAACGGTGTTGTGATATTCCGAGAACATCTTGTCATAGAGCGACATCAGCTCGCACTGACCTATCGCCGCGAGCGACTGGTTTATCTTCGTATCCTTCGGGCGCTCCTTGAGTCCCATCTTGCCGAGCGCAACGCCGATAGCGCCGGAGGAAACGAGTATCACCTCATAGCCCTGGTTGCGAAGATCGCTGAGGACTCGCGCAAGATCGTTTATCCGCCTCAGATTCATTTTGCCCGTGGAGTGGGTGAGGCTGGATGTGCCCACCTTCACGACTATTCTTTTGTTTTTCAGATCCATTATCGGAGTGACCTCCCGTTTTTTGATTATGTTTATTATACATCATATTTCTCTGTTTGTAAAGTGTTAATTATGGACCAGAATGACAAATTCCTGTCCGTCGTCAGCGGCAGCTTCACTGTATTCCACATCTATCCCGCTGCGGCGCAAAAGTCCCACGGCGGTGTTTAAGGTGTTCCGCAGTACCTTTATATCCTTTATGCGGTTCATTTTCACTGTCGGCTCAACGCTGTTATCGAGGAGCCCTGCGATGAAGTCGAGCGTTTCGCTCTCGTTTAGCGAGTTTTCGCAGATCTGCCGCGCGGCATCTATCTGCCGCTCCTTGTCGCGTATTTTCAAAAGCGCCGCCGCCTGCCGCTCCGTCAGACCGAAGCTGCGTATGTATTTGCGGACGAGCGGATCAAGGCGCATCAGGTTGATGCGCTCCTTTATCTCATACGGTCTGTCTCCGAGTCTGCGCGAAAGCTCGCGGCTCGTGAAGCCCTCGTTCTTCACAAGTCCGCGATAGCTTTCTGCGACCTCCAGAAATGACAGATCCTCTCTTTGCAGATTTTCAAGCAGGGAAAGGATAGCGCAGTCGGAGCGGCTGGCGTCTATCACTATGCAGGGTATGTCTATAAGTCCGGCGTTATATGCCGCGCGATAGCGCCGCTCGCCGGATATCAGCTCATATTCGTTTTCGCCGCATTCGCGGACTGTGATGGGGGAAAGAACACCGTATCGTTCTATCGAGTCGGTGAGCGCGTCCATCGCGTCGGGATCAAAATACTTCCGCGGCTGTCCGGGATTTGGATGTATGTTTTTAAGTGGTATATTTCTTATCCTGTTATCTGTCATTATCTTCACCCTGGTTTCTTTATATTTGTAAAAGGAAACCGGCGGGAGCCGCGCCCCCGCCGTTCCCCCGGTGGTGGAAGGGGTAAGACATCAAAAGAGGCACAAATGCGCCTCATATGTGACACCGCCGCTTGTTACGGTGTCACGGTTTGGGGGTGGCAGTCTGAGAAACTGCCTGTATCTGTGTAGTGTTTGTCTTACAAGTATGATTATAGCAAGATGAAGTACCAAAGTAAAGAAAAAGCGTGCGACCGTAATCGACACGCTTTTGTTTTATCTCTTTTTCCATGCTTTTTCGATAGGGATCGCTGTCGATTTTCCGCCCTTGCGGGGGAATGCTGACGGTGTGTGTCGAAGCTTTCTGATCACGATGATCTTATGATCAAGCTCCGTAAACGGTATATGGCAGGCAAAGACCTCCTCTACCTCGCCGCCCAGTATCCTTATCGCCTCCTTTGCGTCCTCAAGCTCGCTTTGTGCAAGCGGCCCCTTCAGCGCAAGCAGATATCCGCCCGACTTTACGAACGGCAAGCACCACTCCGCTAGCGTCCGCATGTTTGCCACCGCGCGCGATACGACTGTGTCGTACTGCTCGCGGTACGCCCTGTCGTTTGCCGCGTCCTCCGCGCGGGCGTGAACGAATTCTATACCGCCATCCAGACCCATATGCTCCGCGGCAGCCCGCAGGAAGTTAATGCGCTTGTTGAGTGAGTCAAGAAGTGTGAGTCTGATTTCCGGCAGCGCGCATTTCAAGACAAGCCCGGGGAAGCCCGCGCCCGTTCCGACATCTATAACACGACCTTTTACATGACCGGTAAGTATCGGTGTAAGGCTGTCGGCAAAATGCTTTGTGACCACCTCATCCGGCTCTGTTATCCGCGTGAGGTTCATGGTCTTGTTCGTTTCGATCAGTATATCATAGTAGCGCACGAGCATATCCGCCTGCGAGTCTGACAGGGGAGTGCCAAGCTCGTTTGCCGCTTTCAGTATCAGTTCCTTCAAATTCCGAAAAGTCTCCTTCCGTTTTCATAGGTGATGCTCTCGATCTCCTCCGGTGTCATTCCGCGCACATCCGCCATGACCTTGATGACCTCGGGTAGATATATCGAGCTGTTTCGCTTGCCGCGGTACGGAACAGGCGCCATATACGGACAGTCTGTTTCGATGAGCAGCTTGTCAATAGGAACAGCCGCCGCGGCCTCGCGCGGCTTTTTCGCGTTCTTGAAGGTGAGCGCGCCACCGAACGCGACATACATCCCGAACTCGCCGCAGATCTCGCGTATCATCTCCGCGCTGCCGCTGTAGCAGTGGAAGATACCGCCGCACTCGGATACCTTATGCTCGCGCAGGATGCTCAAGGTGTCGCCGTGCGCCTCGCGGTCGTGGATGATGACCGGCAGCTTCAGCTCGCGCGCAAGGTCTACCTGCTCGCCGAGTATTCGCTGCTGCTCCGCCTTTGTTTCCGTAGTCCAGTAGTAGTCGAGCCCTATCTCGCCGATCGCCTTTATCTTCGGATGCTTTGAGTATTCGCGCAGCTTATCCAGATAGTCCTCATCAAGCCCCTCCACATCCTCCGGATGTATGCCTACCGCGCCATACATGAACGGATATTTCTCGCACATAGAAATTATGCCCGGTATCTCGCCGAGATTCGAGCAGGCGTTCATGATAAGCCCTATGCCGTTTTCCGACATTGATGAAAGCAGCGCGTCGCGGTCAGTGTCGAACTGCTCGCTGTTATAGTGTGCGTGGGTGTCAAAAATCATTGTATATGCTTCCTTCTGTGATTATTATATCCATAGGTACATCGTGGCTGTCGTGGGGGATGCTGTCATATAGCAGCAGCTCATAGCATAGCCCTATTTTAGTTCCCTTGAAATCAGATAAAAATCTGTCATAATAGCCC
Source organism: uncultured Oscillospiraceae bacterium (assembly GCA_946531785.1). Taxonomy (GTDB): domain Bacteria; phylum Bacillota; class Clostridia; order UBA1381; family UBA1381; genus Ornithomonoglobus. The sequence goes on along the minus strand of CAMNAT010000027.1, from coordinate 143 downwards.
TTGCCGAAGCCGATACGCATACCCGACTTGTCAAATGCGATACCGGGTATTATCGAGATATCGATATCCTCGATTTCCGCCGGAATATACTCCAAAGGCTCCGGAATGCCGTATTCTCCCTTTTTGAGCCTGTCGGGCGAGGA
>CAMNAT010000026.1 GCA_946531785.1 uncultured Oscillospiraceae bacterium | reverse complement strand
AATTGCTGACGCAATTCTAAAAAAGGGAGGCTTGTTGAATGGCTCTGCTGAGCCGCAAAGGCTACGATAAACTGAAATTTATACGATATATCTGCTGTATCTTATATACAAAAATACGCGACCCATATGAGCCGCGTATTTGCTGTATTATTCCGCATTTACTTTATCGTGTTTCCGCTGTCCATAGCGGGTACTGCGTCAGCCGGGATCTTCTCGTTGAGGACGAGAAGAGCGCGGTTAGCGAGGTTTATCAGCATATCGCGCTGCGCCTCGTTATCGCCGCTGCCGCCGCTTATCTTTAAGTAGCAGCCGCGCGCGTACACATTGATGTACGGATAGCTCACATAGCAGTCCTCGCCAACGCCCGTTATCAACTGCGCGTCACCCACGCGGCTCAGGCGATGGTTCTCGTAATCCGCCCATACCTGCGATACGGAGAGCGAGTCGGAAAACTGCTCTATGCTCACCGAGATCGGATACGCGCTCGAATTGGTGTCGGTCGGTACGAAATCGACCGTTCTGAAGCTGCCGTCTATATGCACACCCTCAGCCGTCATATTGAGCGCCGTGCCTGCAACGGATGTTGCATCCTCGGCGGTTATGAGCATATCGGGACTTACTATCTCAGCCTCGCTCACCTTCGGTGCGCCGCCCTTTGAGCAGCCGCAGGATGCGAGCGATGCCGTAAGTCCGAGACATACCAAGATCGAAAACAGTTTTTTCATGTGCGTTTCCTCCCATTTTATATGGTTTGTAGAAAATCGTTCAGATTGTGCGGCTGCGTGAGCGAGGCTATATGCCGATATGCGAACGAGCGCAGCCGTGCGAGATGGGCGATTTAATTCAAACCTCACTTATTTCATTGATATAGTTTCTTTCGCCTGTGCGACCATGTTCTCCGCCGTCAGTCCGTATTCAACGAACAGCTCAGCCGGCTTGCCGCTCTTGCCGAAGCGGTCGGTGCCGATTATCTTTACCGGACACGGCGCGTTTGCGCATACTACCTCAGTGACCGCGCTGCCGAGGCCGCCCATGATATAATGCTCCTCTGCCGTTACGATAGCGCCGGTCTCCTTTGCAGCCTTTATGATGATCTCCTCATCTATCGGCTTGATGGTGTGTATGTTTATAACTCTCGCGTCTATGCCGTCAGCAGCTAACATATCCGCCGCCTTTAACGCCTCCTGTACCATCAGACCTGTCGCGATTATCGAAACATCATTACCGTCTTTGAGCTGTACGCCCTTACCTAACTCGAACTTGTAATCTGCCGGGTTCACATCGTCAACGGCAAGTCTGCCGAAGCGCATATATACCGGACCCTCATGCTCGATAGCAGCCTTTACCGCAAGCTGCGCCTCGATGTCGTCAGCCGGATTTATAATTACCATGCCCGGGATCGTTCTCATAAGACCGATATCCTCAAGGCACTGATGCGATGCGCCGTCCTCGCCTACGGATATGCCCGCATGGGTCGCGCCTATCTTTACATTGAGCGCCGGATAGCCGATGGAGTTACGCACCTGCTCGAACGCTCTGCCCGCCGCGAACATCGCAAAGCTGGATGCGAACGCGATCTTGCCGCAGGTCGCGAGACCTGCCGCCACGCACATCATGTCCGCCTCGGCGATTCCGCAGTTTATGAACCGGTCGGGATATTCCTTCTTAAAGCTGTCTGTCTTTGTTGACTTTGAGAGGTCGGCATCAAGCACAACTATCCTCTCGTCATTGCCGTACTTTACGAGCGCGTTTCCGTATGATACTCTTGTCGCTACCTTTGCCATTATAACATCGCCTCCAGTTCCGCTATTTTCTGATCAAGCTCCGATATTGCCTGCTCGTACTGCTCCTTGTTCGGTGCAGTACCATGCCATGCCGCCTGATTCTCCATGAATGATACATTCTTGCCCTTTACCGACTTCATGATGACCGCCGTCGGCTTGCCCTTGCACGCCTTTGCCGCCTCTACAGCCGCCTCGATCTCATCATAGTTATGAGCGTCGATCTTAATTACATTCCAGCCGAATGCCTCGAACTTCTTATCTATCGGGGTCGGGTTCATTACCTTGGTGATGTCGCCGTCGATCTGGAGACCGTTGTTATCTACAAATATGGTGAAGTTGTCAAGCTTATAGTGCGGCGCGAACATCGCCTGCTCCCATACCTGACCCTCTTCAAGCTCGCCGTCGCCCAAGATTGCATATACCCTGTAATCCTTCTTATCGAGCTTCGCAGCGAGAGCCATGCCGCCCGCAACGCATACGCCCTGACCGAGTGAGCCTGTTGACATATCAACGCCCGGCACCTTGTCAAGAACGGGGTGTCCCTGGAGATAGCTGTCGATCTTACGGAGAGTCGCGCAGTCCTCGACCGGGAAGTAGCCGCGCTCTGCCAATACGCCGTACAGCGCCGGTGCCGTATGTCCCTTTGAGAGGACGAAACGGTCTCTGTTCTCCATCTTCGGGTTTTTCGGGTCGATGTTCATCTCCTCAAAATAGAGGTAGGTGAGAACATCCGCTATCGAAAGCGAGCCGCCCGGATGTCCCGCTCCGGCATTGTAAACGCCTGTGAGCGCATCCTTGCGGACTCTGTTTGCGATGATAGCTAATTCTGTAGCTCTTTTTGCATCCATGTTGTTTACTCCTTTTTATATTTTCTTCATTTATCTTCACATATATAATTATATGCTAATGTCATAAGCTCCTCAAGCCGCTCCGTCCTGCCCTGCATATACAGCCAGCCCAGAAGCGACTCGAACCCCGTCGCGCGGTGGTAGTCGCCGACCTCCGCGTTCTTCGGGATCGTATATGTTTTTGTGTTGCGCCCGCGCTTATATGCAGCAAGCTCCTCATCGGTCAGCTTGTCCTCCAGAAACTGCGCCGCGTCGCTCTGTCCCTTTGCGCGGACAAACCTTATCGCCGCGGAGTGCAGCTTATTCACATTCATCCCGCCATGCTCTGCGATCAGGCGCGACCTCACATAGAGGTCATAGAGCGTATCGCCCAGATATGCGGGGATGAGCGCGTTATATTCGTTCGGGTGCTTGGTGAATTCTATGTCAAAGCCCGTCATTTAACGATGCTCCACTTTACGCCATCGGGGGTGTCCTTCAGGACAATGTTCATTTCCTTGAGCTTGTCGCGGATGGCATCGGCTGTCGCCCAGTCCTTTGCCGCACGCGCCGCCTGACGCTTTTCTATAAGCTCCTCCACCTCGGCATCGAGCGACTTGCTCTCCTGCCTTGTGAACAGCCCCAGAACGCCGCCCAGCTCGCGGATCAGCGAGAGCGCAAGCTCTATCGCTGCCTTGCCGGAAGCGCTGGTTATCTCTGTGTTTGCAAGATATACTATATCAAATATCGCCGCTATCGCGTCCGCGGTGTTGAGATCATCGTCCATCGCGGCGCGGAACTTGCCGCGGCATGACTCGAGCTTATCGCGCAAAGCCGCGTCGCATTCCTTATCCTCGGCGTTGCCCAAGAGAAATTCCAGATTATCTATACATGTATATACGCGCTCCACCGCCGACCTCGCCTGCTCCATGAGAGTGTCTGCAAAGTTGATCGGGCTTCTGTAATGCGCGGAGAGCATGAAGAAGCGGACTATCTCGCCGTCATACTCCTTCAGTATATCGCGGACGGTGAAGAAGTTGCCGAGTGATTTGCTCATCTTCTTGCCGTCAATATTTATATACCCGTTATGCATCCAGTAGTTTGCAAACGGCTTGCAGTTTGCGCATTCGCTCTGCGCGATCTCGTTCTCATGATGCGGGAAAATCAGATCCTGTCCGCCGGAATGGATATCTATCGTCGCGCCGAGGTACTTGTTAGCCATCGCGCTGCACTCTATATGCCAGCCCGGTCTGCCCTCGCCCCACGGGCTTTGCCAGAACGGCTCGCCCGGCTTTTTCGCCTTCCAGAGCGCGAAATCCATCGGATCGTTCTTGTCCTCGGTAACATCTATCCTCGCGCCCAGCTCCAGCTCCTCAAGCGGCTGCTTTGACAGCTTGCCGTACCCGGTGAATTTCTTGGTCGCAAAATACACATTCCCGTCCTTGTTGTACGCATATCCGTTTTCCTCGAGCCTTGAGATGGTGTCTATGATAGCGTCTATGTTCTCGGTAGCCTTCGGGTGTATGGTCGCGCGGCGGACGCCGATCGCCTCCGCGTCCTTATAGTATTCCGCTATGAACCGCTCGCCGAGCTCCTTGACGGTGATGCCCTCGGCATTGGCGCGCTTTATCATCTTGTCGTCAACATCGGTGAAGTTCTGCACGAATGTCACCTTGTACCCGATATATTCAAGATAGCGGCGCATGGTGTCAAACACGATGAACGGTCTCGCGTTGCCGATATGGAAATAGTCATAGACCGTCGGGCCGCAGGAATACATGCGGACATTGTTTTTATCTATAGGTATAAACTCCTCTTTTTTTCTTGTCAGAGTGTTATATATCCTCATATTCTGATACCTTCCTTCCTATGCTCCTAATTATAACATCAGATGCCGGAAATTACAACCGTTTTATTAAAAAAAGTTGATTTTCAGTTATATTTGTTAAAAACACAATAAGGCTGCCGCAAAAAGGATACGATCTATGCATGTAAATTGGGGTTTAGTAAACCTTCCACCACTGCCTTCGGCAGCGGTCCCCCTTCCTTTTTGATCCGTCTCTTACGAGCCGGCTAAAAAAGGACGGCTTAGCAGAGCCATTTAGCAAGCCCTCCTTTTTTAGAATTGCGTCAGCAATTATCAAAAAGGGGGGGTGGCACGCCGTAGGCGTGACGGGGGGTTCTCTCACCGCTAAACTGAAATTTACCGCATTGTTTATACAACACCTGTTCATTCAAAGCCGTGCTCACAATATAATAAGCGAGGGCGGATATCCGCCCTCGCATGTTATTCAAATACTATATTTACTCATACAGCTTGTCCGGATCGCCGCCGAAGTGCTTGTATGCCTCCTGCAGCTGGACATCTACGGTGGTCTCGAGGCTCTCGAATACCTCCTTCAGCTTTATCTGCGTCGGGACATCGATAACGCCCGAATCAACGAGCCCGTTATCGCGCTGGAAATCGCGGACGCTCTCCTCGAGGTCGGTGTTGAAAACATCGTTGCCGAGGTTGCCGATGAAGTAGTTCATCACATAGAGCCGCTCCTTGGCAGCGGTGACATTATTGCCGCTCATGCCGACAGATACGGGATCCAGGAAATTGAACTTTGTATAGCCGGTGGTATCGATCCGCTTTTTATAGTTCGATACCTCGATATCCGGCGTTAGCCCGATCTTGTCGATCTCCTTGCCGTTGCGCGTGAGGTACTGACCGACGGTCAGCTTGAACGCCATGCCGTTTAAAAGCGAATATGTGCTCTGGATAACAGCCTTGCCGAAGGTCTGCTCGCCCATGAGTATACCCACGCCGCTGTCCTGGATGGCTGATGCCAGTATCTCCGCCGATGACGCGGTATTGTTGTTCACAAGCGTCACGATCTCAAACGGCGGATCCTTCAGCTCCGAATAATAGGTATAGTCCTGCTCAGCGTTTCTGAACTTGACATCCACCACCTTGCCCTCGGGCACGATGCGGCTCGCGATCTGCGTTGCCGCGGTCACCATGCCGCCGGGGCTGTTCCTGAGATCGAGGATGAGCTTTTCTACTCCCTCGCCCTTGAGCATATCCGCCGCCTCGGTGAACTCCGCCGCGGTGCCGCTCGCGAAATTGCCTATTTTTATATATCCTATATTCCCGTCAAGTATGGATACGGATACGGTGCTGGAGCTTACGGCTGTCCTCGTCCCGACCAGCTCTATCTCCTGCCCGTCGCGCAGCACGGTCACGGGAACTGTCGTGCCGAGCTCGCCGATAATGAGGTTTCGCACCTCAGTGAGCGAGCTGCCGATAACGTTCGTGCCGTTGACCTTTACTATCCTGTCGCCGATCTTAAAGCCGGTCTTTTCCGCCAGGCTGTTTTCCTCAACAAAGCCGTCTATCGTGACATACTCCCCATCCTGGCGCATGACTATGCCCAGTCCGTAGAAGGTCCTGTTAAGATCGTCAGTGTACTCGCGGTACTCATCACGCGAATAGAAATCCGAATACGGATCAAGCTGGCTCATTGCTGCCTTTAAAAGCTCTATGAGCGCGTCGTCGCCCTTTTCCTCCAGATACTTTGAAATACCGAGCTTCATGATGTCCTCGGCTGTATATGAATCGTCAAGATATCTGTCGGCTATGTATCCTGCTATCTGCTCATACGCCTGATATACTATGCTCTCAGGTATCTCAGGCACACCCTCCGGCGGGAGCGTTGCCCGTACCGCTGCGGTATATTCGCCGTCCGCTATCGTATCGGCTGCCGTATCCGGCGCGGCATATGCCGAAAACGGCAGAAGCGCCGGTATAGCTATTGCTGCCGCTGCAAGCAAGGCTGTGAATTTTCTCATAGTAATTTTACCCCCCAATTTATCTTAACATCGTTTTGCATATCTTCATCACCCGCATTCAGGCTGTATATGAGCCTTATGCTGCCGCCGTCCTCTGCGGCGTCTATCTCTATCGCCTTTGTAAACACGCTCATGGCGATGCTGCCGTAGGCGGTCTTGTACTCAAAATACGCGCGCTTTCCCGGACGGTAGAGCGTCTCCGCCGACGAGTCGCCCTTGCGCGTTATCCTTACCGACTCCGGCGATGCCTTTATAAACACCTTCGCCGCGCCGGTATCATAGGTTATATAGCAGGTATCGCTGCTTTTGCGGTAGCTGCCGATCCCCGATTCCGTTACGGTATCGGTCATATTATCCGCAGTCTGGCGGTTTTCGACCGTCACGCGGTATTTATCAGTATTTTTCAATGTCAATCCGGCTCACCTGTCCGTCTATCTCTTTTTCCAGAAACACGCCGCCAAGCTCGGTGAAGCTTTCCACGCTGTCGCTTACGAAATAGCTGTACTGCCTCTCATCACGCTCGTGGCTGTGCCGGTTCTCCTCATTTATCTTCTTCTTCAGGAAGTCCGCGACCTCCTCGCCCGGGCTTATGAGGCGCACCTCATCGCCCATATACCGCGCTATCGCGTTCCTTAACAGCGGATAGTGCGTGCAGCCGAGGATCAGCGTATCCACGCCCGCGGCGCGGATCTCACTCAGATACTCGTCAATGACAAGCTCCGTTACCTTAGTGTCGAAATGCCCGTTCTCAACGAGCGGCACAAAGAGAGGACACGCCCTCTCAAAGGTCTCTATACTTTCGTCATATTCCTTTATGTACGCGGTATAAGCGCCGCTCCTGATGGTCGCGGTCGTGCCGATTATGCCTATTTTCTTGTTCCTCGTCGCGCGTACCGCAGAATATACCGCCGCGTCCACAACGCCGTAGATCGGCACCGAAAACTCCTGCTTTATCTCCGGCAGCGCCGCACTTGATGCCGTTCCGCACGCTATGACGATCATCTTCACGCCGCGGCTTAAAAGAAAGTTTATGTCGCTGTGCGTATATTTCAGTATCATTTCCTTTGACCGCGTACCGTAGGGAACGCGGCTCGTGTCGCCGAAATATACTATGCTCTCGTCGGGGAAGAGCTTCATTATCTCCTTGACGGCGGTAAGCCCGCCAAGCCCCGAATCAAAAACGCCAATGCTCCTGTTATCCATTTATTTTACCCTTTTCTCAGCAAGCTCTATGAGCTTATCCAGAAGCTGTGAATAGCCAAGTCCCACCGCGTTCCAGAGCTTCGGGTACATGCTTATGTGCGTGAAGCCCGGCAGGGTGTTCAGCTCGTTCAGTATTATCGAGCCGTCGCTGTGCTTTACGAAGAAGTCCACGCGCGAGAGCCCCTGACCGTCGAGCGCCTCGAACGCCTTTATTGAATACTCCCGTATCTTCTCAATAGTCTCCTCCGGCAGCTCGGCAGGTATCACCAGCACCGTTGACGCGTCGTTATACTTCGCGTCAAAGTCATAGTACTCAACCGTCGGCTTGATCTCGCCGACTGTCGCCGCCTTTACATCTCCGGCGTTGCCCAGTACCGCGCACTCCACCTCATGCCCGTCGATGAATTCCTCGACGAGGATGCGCCTGTCGTACTTCTCGGCGTTATTAAGCGCCTCTATAAGCTCTTCTCTGTTATGCGCCTTGCCGATGCCGACCGACGAGCCGAGCCTTGCCGGCTTTACAAAGCACGGATAGCCTAGCTTCGCCTCTATCTCATCGGCGCGCTTTTCGTAGTCGTCACCCTTTAACACGGCCACCCATGCAGCCTGCGGTATGCCCGCCGCGTTTAATATCACCTTTGTAAATGTCTTATCCATCCCGCATGCGGACGAGAGCACGCCCATGCCGACATACGGCACATGCGCCAGCTCGAACAGTCCCTGTATCGTGCCGTCCTCGCCGTACTCGCCGTGCAGCACCGGGAAGAATACATCTATATGCTGCTTCTCCCTGCGGTCGCCCGCGATTATAAGCCCATGATAGGACACATCCGGCGCTACGAACGCCTTGACGAGATGCTCCGTATCGTTTTCCCACTCGCCGCTGGTTATCTTGGGCCAGTCGCCGGTGTACAGGAACCATCTTCCGTCGCGGGTTATGCCTACAGTATGTATGTTATATTTTCTCTGATCCAGATTGTTGAGCACAGATGTCACCGAGATCTGTGATATATCATGCTCCGGCGACTCGCCGCCGAAGATCACGCAAATGTCCTTTTTCACTCTTTTATACCCTCCACCTGATTATAGGAAGCGCTGTTTAATCGGCACTTCCTATATCATACTCCTTTTTTCGCTGAATTTCAACCCCAAAAGCAAAGGTTCATAAAAATTTTATAAACTGCCCGGTTTTCTCAGCTTTTCCAGCACCGCTGTGAAGTAGTCCGGAAGCTCCGCGTGGAACTCCATCAGCTCACCCGTCACCGGATGCGTAAAGCCCAGTGTCGCGGCATGCAGAAGCTGCCCGTTCGTCTTATACTTCTCCTTCTTTATCCCGTACACAGGATCGCCGAGAACGGGATGGGCTATAGATGCCATATGCACCCTTATCTGATGCGTGCGCCCGGTCTCTAAGATACACTCAACGAGCGTGTACTGCCCGAGCCGTTCAATGACGCGGTAATGCGTGACCGCCTCGCGCCCGCCCTCGATGATCGCCATTTTTTTGCGGTCTACGGGATGCCTGCCTATCGGCTTATCGACGGTGCCCTCGTCCTCCTTTATGTTGCCGTGGACGATGGCGAAATATTTCCTGAGCGCCTTATGCTCCTTGAGCTGCGCCGCCAGTGCTTCATGCGCGGCGTTGGTCTTTGCCACGACCAGAAGCCCCGAGGTGTCCTTATCTATCCTATGCACGATGCCGGGGCGTATAACACCGTTTATGCTGCTGAGCGTGCAATGGAAAAGCAGTCCGTTTACAAGCGTGCCGGATGCGCTGCCCGGCGCGGGATGCACCACCATCCCCTGCGGCTTGTTCACGACTATCACGCTCTCGTCCTCATACACGATATCGAGCGGTATATCCTCCGGCTCCGCCGCCAATGTCTCCGGCTCCGGCACGCTGATCCTCACGATATCGCCCGCGGTAAGCCTTGTCTTTTTATCCGCCGCTTTGCCGTTTACGGTGACCATGCCGTCCCCGGCGAGCCGCGCCGCGTAGCTGCGCGAGATCTCGCTGTTATCGGCTATGTATTTATCGAGCCGCGCGCCGCCCTCGCCCGCGGTAAGTATCAGATCATCCATTTTTATTTTCCTTATCAAAAAAGATCACATAAACCACCGCCAGCACCGCGCCTGCAACTATCGCCATATCAGCGATATTGAAGGTCGGGAACTCGAACCACTTGATCGAGATAAAGTCCACGACAAAGCCGTAGAATATCCTGTCTATCGCGTTGCCGAAGGCTCCGGCAAAGAGCAGGACGAGCACGAGCTTCAAGATCGGCGGCTTATCCTTTTTCATCACCCAGTACACGCCCGCGCCGATGCAGAACGCGATGGAGATTATGCTTAGTATCACCGTTCCGTTTGAGAGCATCGAGAACGCCGCGCCGGTGTTCTGCACATATATAAAGTCGCAGATGCCGGGGATGCCCCCGAACACCTCGCCGACTCTGTATGACGCGAGTATATGCCGCTTCACGACAAAATCAGCTATTATTATCACCGCCGCGAGAATATACCACAGCAGATCGTTATTTTTTTTCATGCTTATTTACCCCGTTCTGTTTCAGCTTGTATATATTCATTAAGCGTAATATAAAGCTTTTCGGCATCCTTATAGGCGTTTAGTGCCGTTTCCTCTGTTACTATAGCCATATCGCCATAATCGCCGCTTTCTCTCAATGTTTTGGTCTTAGTAACGATCTTGCTCAATTCCTTGTCAAATATCCCTGTTTTTATATACTCTCGCTGGAAGTATGATATATAACCGGAGTGCTTTGAAAAGTTATGACCATGCAGCACCGACAAGGCTTTAAGGCAGCGAAAAACACAGTAATATGCTCTGTTTAATGATATCCTGTATTTGCTTCCGTCTATCAGATATTTTGCGCCTTCAAGATCGTCATGGGCTATTTCAAGCTGTGACAGCACATATGGTATCATTTCAGTATTAGGCTGCAATCCTTACACCTTCCCTTTCGACATTGATGAATAACGGGTTTATATTCTTGTACTTTTCATACTTTTCGCCGGACTCAACGAGCGGTGATATGACAACATCGAATTCAAGATTCAGATCGACCACCGCATCCGCTAAAAGCATCGCGCTTCTGAGCTCTTCCTCTATGGGGATATCAACAATAAGCATAACATCTATGTCAGATTCCTCATTATTTGTTCCTCTGGCATAAGAGCCGTACAATATCATTTCCTTGAGCTTTTCGCCGAATATATCCTCAGCTGCCTTGCGAAATCTTCTGAGCACCTCATTAAGCTGACTTTTTGTACACATATCATCCACCTCATTTCATACTTAATACTCCGTATTATTTATATAATCCATATGCCGGCGGTAGCGCTTGGGTATCGTTATGGGCACATCGTAGCCGACGGTCTTTAAAAACTCCGTTATCATATCCACGCCGTCGTTAAAGAATGTGACTATGCGCTTTTCCTTGTTCGTGATCCCCTTGTAATCCGGCGGACACACGAATGTCCATGACGCTTCCTCATTATCGAAGATTATCCTGTAATATTTATCTATATCCTCGCGGTCTGCCGCGTTTTTCAGCAGGATATGATGCTCAAAGCCCTCATCTAAAAGCGACACGACCGCATGTGTGCCGTCATGTGCGATGACCGCCATGAGCGGCTCGTCATCATGGTTTATGAATTCCTTCTTATCGGCATCCGTGCCGTAATATTTTATTATATCCATATTTAACCTATTACCTTCCGGCTTCGTTTACTATATACGCTATCGCGTCATCGTCGCACGACGGCGCGGTGTATCCTGCCGCCGCCTTTACCTCCGCCTCAGCATTTGCCACCGCGTAGGAATGTCCCGCAACGCCGAGCATGTCAAGATCGTTCATGTTATCGCCCACCGCGTATATGTCCTCACTCTTTATGCCCAAAAGAGCCGCGAGCCGCTTCAGCCCCTCGCCCTTTGACGCGCCGGTCGCGACGATGTCAAGGAAATGGTCGCCGCTGCGGACACTATAGCCGCTGTCATACTCCTTGCGGTAGACCGGCTCGAACCTGTTAAGCTCACGCTTTTTTCCGACAATGAGCGCCTTTATCCACGGCCTTTCCCAGATCTCATCGGGCAGCTCATAGATCACCTTATACGGCTTTCTCTTGAACCGCGCGGTCATAAAGCACTCCCGGTACACATAGACCAGCTCGTCACAGTAGACCTCGATCCCTAATTCGGGATGCTCGTCATACACGCGGCGGAGCGCCGCCTTGCGCGGCTCCTCGATGAACCTTTCATACACCGCCCTTTCCGCGGCGAAATCATAGAGCTTCGCGCCGTTATGCAAGATAGCCGGCGCGTTTATCGTCATGCGGTCAAGATACGACCGCACCGCCGGCACCATGCGCCCCGAGGCTACGGTGAAGTATCCGCCCTCGGATATGAAATACTCTATCGCTTCCCGGTTCGCTTCGGATATCTCGCCGCGGCTATCGAGAAGCGTCGCGTCCATATCCGAGACCAGAAGCTTACCTGTGAATTTCCCCAATTTTATTCCTCCGAAACAAACGCTATCGCGTCATATATCTCAGCGTCCGTCACATCACGCACCTGCGTGACGGCACCGATACGCGTCGGCAGCACAAATTTCAGTCTGCCGTCCGCCTTCTTCTTATCCTGCTGCATATATCTGTATATCACATCCGCCCCGGGCAGCGCCATGCGCGTCCTGAACCCGTATTCCGTTAGGACGGCTATTATATCGTCAAGCTCCCGCTGCTCTATCAGCCCGCGCCCGAGGGCTATCTTAGATGCCGCCACCATGCCGAGTCCGACGCATTCGCCGTGGGTGGCGGTGAAGTCAAGCGCACTTTCCACCGCATGACAT
>CAMNAT010000025.1 GCA_946531785.1 uncultured Oscillospiraceae bacterium | reverse complement strand
CGCGGCGAGCGGCCGCTGAATGTCGCGTATTTTCCCATTGCCTTGATATATGATCCCATTTTGCGCCTCCTTATATCGTTACAGCCAGTTATCTATATATTCGGTGAATCGCACCGAGCCGAAATCGTAATTCATATGCCCCGTATCGTAGAAATACTCCTGCCCGAAGCTGTCCTCAAGATCTAGCGTTTCTATATTGTTTGCCCTGAGTATCTCGTCCGCGCGGCGATGCACCTCGTTTATGAGCGCGGGCTTCTCGAACAGCGGATTCCACGGCATCCATACCACTCTCAGCCGGATGTTGTTATCCTTACAGTAGCTTATCACCTCTCCGAGTGCCGCGAAATTCTTCTCATACTTCTCTATCGGCTGATCGAAGAACTCTGTCTGATACTCCTTCATCTTATCTGCGAGCGCCGCCTCCGAGACCCTGCCGTGATAAACATGCTTTTCCTGATAGGAATAGGTCATGGGCGGAACGCTCTCGCCGGCGAGCAGCCGCTCATACATGCCGGTGATGAGCGGATAGAACCGGTCGCGCTCAAAGTACGCATACGGCTGATACCACTTCTTATGCCAGATATATGTCGGGTTGGTCTCAAACTCATCATAGAGCGTGAGATAGTTGAGCCCGAGTACAAGCTCGCGTCCGACCTTCATCCAACCGCCGTAGAGCATATCGCGCAGGTCGGTCACAACGCCGTCGTCTATGCCGCAGTTTATATACCCCGATCTGCTCCGCTTCTCGATATATGACGAGAGCACGACGGAGTTGCCGAAAAATACCTTGTCCCAGACCTCCTCCGGGTGATCGTGCTGCGTTATCTCAAAATCGTTCTGGATAAATATATTCGAGTTCACTATCGGGTTATGGTGCGCGAGCCGGTTATCGCCGTAAAACAGCGCCGCCACAACCGCTATGAACAGAATAATACTAAGCGCCTTCTTCATTTAACAAACCCCCTCATCACAGCAAAGAACTGCTCCGTTGTAACTGTAAAGAGCAGGGTGTTGAACGCGAACAGCGCGTTTACTATCACGCACCGCAGCACATATACAAATTTATTCATCTTCCGCTTGTCGGCTCTTGTGAGCCCGAACAGGTTTTCAAGCCCGAGGCACAGACCGTTATAGACACCGCCCACAACATAGGGAAGGGTGAACCCGTGCCACATCTCCATAACGAACATGGTCGCAAAGCCGACCAGCGCCGACGGAACGCGCCCGAGCCGTTTGCCGTTCAATACGACAAAGATATGCTCGCGCACCCAGTCCGAAAGCGTGATGTGCCAGTTGCGCCAGAATATCGTAAACGATGCCGCACTGAGCGGCTTTCTGAAGTTCTCCGGCACATTATAGCCCATCGCCGAGCCGACCGCGATCGCTATATCGCTGTAGCCGGAAAGGTCAAGATATACGATGAGGTAGCTCAGCGCGACGAGCGCCAGACACCAGTACCAGTGCAGATCGAGCGTGAGTATGTGATGGAAGGTGGTCGTTACGAACCACAGCACCACCATCTTCTTGAACATGCCGAGTATGAACCGCTTTATGTATTTTATGAGATCCTCCCAGGTGAGCGGAACAGGGCTTGTGTAGACCCTCAGCCAGTCACGGTAGCGGAAGATCGGCCCCGAGGTAAAGACGGGGAAAAACAGGATATAGTTCGCGTATGTGAAAAACGGTATCTTCGTCTCCGCGTAGTAGACAAAATACAGCGCGTCTATAGCCTTGAGCATATGATACGCAATGCCGATAAAGGATATTATCACCGGCAGCTGCGGGAAGAATTCGTGCATACGCCCGTAGAAGAACGGGACGGTGCAGAGAAGGCAGTATATGACAAACAAAGCCCTGCGCCCGCGCTTTGCATGCGTGAGGTGGCTTATCATGATATAGGTGAGAATGACATAGCCCGCGCTGAATGCGAGCAGCTGCCATGAGATCGCGCCGATAACGCCCATGTTCGCAAGTATGAGCAGCTTCGGCGAAAGATCCTTCCTAAAGAGCAGCCGCGTCAGCGCGGAGAGCAGGATCATGCCCGCCGCCGCGCCCAGCAGCAGAAACAGGGTGTTTGTTTCAAGATACCACATAAATTATGTCCTTTTATATTACAGCTTTGACTCCACTACTGCCGCGATCTCGTTTACGGTGTTCATCGGGTAGAGCGTGATGTCCTTCTGAGTGATCTTGATGTTAAAGGTGTCCTCGACGAACGCGACGATCTCCACCGCGCCGAAGCTGTCAACGAAGCCCTCATTGAAGAGATGCACATCGTTGTTGAAATCGGGATCGTCGCCGATCTCGAACTTGTCTATGATAAAGTCGCTTATCGTTTTTGCTATATCCATTGTTATCAGTCCTCCATAAACTGTTTTTTAAGTCCCTGCCTGTCTATCTTGCCGCTCGGTGTGTGCGGAAAGGCGGGCATGGTTATAATTTTTTGCGGCGCCATATACGCCGGTATCAGCTTTTTAAGCTCCATATTGAACTTGCGCGGCACAATTGACGCGTCCGTTTCGAGGAAGAGATATATCTCCTCTTTCGCGTGGTCGAACATCGCGCAGCAGCTCTTTATATTGTCCATCGCCGCTGCCGCCGCCTCGATATCGCCCAGCTCGATGCGGTTGCCGCGCAGCTTTATCTGGCTGTCGGCTCTTCCCAAAAAGATGATGTTCCCATCCTCCGCCTCATAGACAAGGTCGCCTGTGCGGTAGATGCGGTCGCGGTATTTGTTGTTCAAGGGATTCCGGATGAACGCCCGCTCCGTTATCTCCGGCGCGTTCCAGTAGCCCATGGCTATGCCGCTGCCGCCGATGCAAAGCTCGCCCTGCTCGCCGGGGGCGCACAGCTCGTTATTTTCGTTTAATATTATCGCCTTCATATTGGCGCATGGTATGCCTATCGGAAGCGTCTCGCCTGCCGCATACTCGCGGTCTACGATGTAGTACAGAACGATATCCGTCGCCTCGGTGGGGCCGTACATGTTCACAAAGGTGCAGTCCGGATACGCGGCGCGCCACATGTTGAGCTGCCGTATCGGCATCACCTCGCCGGCGAAAAGTATCAGCTTCAGATGCTCCGACTTAACCTTTTCAAGCACGCCGGAGTTTGCCGCGCTTATCATCACCGTCGGCACCCAGAATATCACCGATATCTTTTGCTCATTCAGGTAGTCAAAGAGCATTTCGGGGTACATGAACAGCTGCTCGGGGATGATGACCGTCCTGCAGCCGAGATACAGCGACAGGTACATATCGAACACCGAATTGTCGAAGTGGAACGCGCTCTGCATCCCTAAGACGCTCCCGCGCGTGATGTCGAAGGTATCGACGAGCCATTTTGTGTAATCGAGCACCGCCCGGTGCGAGATCGTCACGCCCTTTGGCGTGCCGGTCGAGCCGGAGGTGTACATGATGTACGCCGGATCGAGGTCGGTCGTTTCCACCGCCTGCGCCTCCGCGCCGCTCTCTGTCAGCTCGTCATAAACTAATATCGTAAGCTCCAACCCCGCGGCCTCAAGCTTCGCCTTGCCTGCGGCGTCGGTCACCACCGCGCAGGGTCGGAGGTTTTCCGCGGTCGCCGCAAACCGCGCGACCGGAACATTATAGTCCATCGGCACATACGGGCTTGCAGCGTACATGCTGCCCATAAAGGTCACTATCGACCGTATGCTTTTCGGCAGATACACCATCACCGGCTTTGTCCGTCCGGTCTCGGCGTTTGCTATGAGCGCCGCCGCAAGTGCTTTTGCCCTGTGCTGTAATTCTGTGTAGCTTATCTCACCCTCGGCGTCGGTAAAGGCAATGTCGCCCCCGTAAAGCTCCGCCGCGCGATCCAAAAGCTCAACGCAGGAGGTGTAATGTCTTATCATACCTCACCCTCCGTAATCATTCGTTTCAAAGTTACTCTGTCTATCTTATCATTTGCCGTGTGCGGGAATCTATCCATCACTACCAGCTTGCCCGGCAGCATATATTTGGGTATATACTGCTTTAATTCGTTGTTGAATTTGCGAAGGACAAGGCTCTCACAGCTCTCGACAAAGAGGACTATCCGCTCATTTGCCGCGTCGAATACCGCCGCCGCGCCCTTAACGCCTGTGACCGCCATCGCCGCGCACTCTATCTCGCCCAGCTCTATGCGGTTGCCCTTCACCTTTATCTGGTTGTCCATGCGCCCGTCGTACATGATGAGCCCCTCGTCGTTTATATACGCCAGATCGCCCGTGCGGTATATCCGTTCTTCATAGTAGGGGTTCGCCGGGTTCTGCACGAACACCTTGTCCGAGATCTCGGGCTTGTTCCAGTACCCGAGCGAAACGCCTGTGCCGATAACGCACAGCTCGCCCTGCTCGTTGGGCTTTGCGACCTCGTTCTTTTCATTCAGTATTATTATCCGCATATTCTCGCACGCCCTGCCTATCGGCAGCGGGTCGGCATCGTCAAACTCGCGGTCAACAATGTAGTAGGTGCATACATCCGATATCTCGGTCGGTCCGTAGAGGTTCGCATACACCGCGCCCTTATGGTTCCTTCGCCAGATGTTGAGCTGCGTGTTCGGCATCACCTCGCCGCAGAATGCGACGGTGCGGAGCGTGGGCATCGCTATATCCTCCAAAACGCCGGAGTTTGCGACATTTATCATCACCGTCGGCACCCAGAATATCACCGTTATCTTATTGTCACGGATGAACTCCGGCAGCTTTGACGGGAACATGAATAGCGATTCGGGTATTATCGCCATCTCCGCGCCCGTTAAGAGCATCGAGTATATGTCAAAGATCGAATTATCGAAATAGAACGGCGCCTGATTGCCCAGCTTGTCCGCGCTCGTGATATTAAATGTCCTCTGCACCCACAGCGCGTAATCCACCGCGCCGCGGTGGGGAACGGTAACGCCCTTAGGCTCGCCGGTCGAGCCGCTTGTGAACATTATATATATCGGGTCAAGGTCGGTTATCCGGGACAGCGCCTTATCCGCCGCCGCCTCGTCAGGCTCCGCTGCGACCGCATCGGAGTACAGATGCACGCCGAAGGTCGGGGGGATATCCATGGTTTTAACTATCTCCATGCCCGCCTCGTCGGTTATGATATGCCCTCTGCCGTCTAAGAGGTCGACTATCTTCTGTATGCGGTTCGCCGGCATATCGTAGGCTATGGGTACATACGGATTTCCGGAATACATCGCGCCCATGAACGACGCAATGCATTTCGCGCTCTTTGGCAGATACACCATCACCGGCTCGGGCATATACCCCTCGCGGGAGGCATACAAAAGAGACGCCGCTATCCTCATGCCGCGTTCCTTTAGCTCAGAAAAGCTCACACTTTCATATTCATCACTGACGGCGGTCTTATCGCCGTATTTTGCCGCGGCGGCATCCAGAAGCCGCACCGCGCTGTTAGGTATTATCATAGATTAACATTAGATCCTTTCAAACTCTATAACTATCCCATTTTATTCATTATACCATTAAATAAAATATCTGTCAACCTTTAAAGCGCGGTTTTTAAATGAGTTAAGAATATCCGCATAATTGTGAACAATTTTTAAAAATGCTGTAAAAACATTATTTTTATATTGAAATTTTCCGTATGATGTGATAAACTGTGAGACTGAGGGGCTGCTATGCTGTGACAGCCTCCGAATAAGAGAGGAGCAATAATGGAAAATAACAACAATAATAATAAAAAGGACGGGGGCAGATCGCCGTTAAAGACGCCGATAGTGATATTTCTCGTAATATCGGTGGTCGCGACGCTGCTGCTCAATATCACTCTCTCGACGATGATGTCGCCGGGCAAGAAGGAGATAAAATATAACGAGTTTTTGGATATGGTCAAAAACGATAAGGTGAGTGAGGTCGTCATATCCGCCGACCGCATAACCATATACGGACCCGAGGGCGAGGATAAGCCCGAAAGCACCGAGGAGCCGATGTTTGTCTACACTCCCGTGTTCGGCGGACAGGACAGCGCGGAAAAGCGGCAGATATTCTTCACCGGATATCTCCGCAACGATGAGGAGCTGATCCCGCTTCTGAACGAGCATCATGTCGTGTACTCAACGCCGGTGGATAACTCTAACCCTATAGTGGAGTTTCTCCTGACATGGATACTGCCGTTCGCGCTGATGTATCTCATAATCATGATATTTATGCGGTTCATGGCAAAGCGCATGGGCGGCGGCGGACTCATGGGCATCGGCGAGAGCAAGGCGAAGATGTACAATGTCGAGAACAAGACCGGCGTGACCTTTGCCGATGTTGCGGGTCAGGAGGAGGCGAAGGAGTCGCTTGACGAGATCGTGGACTTTCTGCATAATCCGGCAAAATACACCGCCATCGGCGCGAAGCAGCCCAAGGGCGCTTTACTGGTAGGCCCTCCGGGAACGGGTAAGACCCTGCTTGCAAAGGCTGTGGCGGGCGAGGCGAATGTGCCGTTCTTCTCGCTTTCCGGCTCGGAATTTGTCGAGATGTTCGTGGGCGTTGGCGCGTCGCGTGTGAGAGACCTGTTCAAGCAGGCGGCGGCAAAGGCTCCGTGTATAATATTTATAGACGAGATCGATGCGATCGGCAAATCGCGTGACTCTCAGATGATGTCAAACGACGAGCGCGAGCAGACGCTCAATCAGCTGCTTGCGGAGATGGACGGGTTCGACTCGTCAAAGGGTCTTGTGGTGCTGGGCGCAACTAACCGTCCGGAGATACTCGATAAGGCGCTTCTGCGACCCGGGCGCTTTGACAGGCGCATAATCGTCGAAAAGCCCGATCTCAAGGGACGCGAGGACATCTTAAAGGTGCATATAAAGCATGTAAAGACCGCGCCGGATATCGATCTTCACGAGATGGCGCTCGCCACCTCCGGCGCTGCGGGCGCGGATCTTGCGAACATGGTCAACGAGGCGGCGTTAAGGGCTGTGCGCTTCGGGCGCGACAGCGTGACGCAGGAGGATCTTATGGACTCCGTTGAGGTCATCATCGCCGGCAAGGAGAAGAAGGACAGGATACTGTCCGCCGAGGAAAAGCGCATCGTCGCCTTCCACGAGGTAGGTCACGCATTGGCTACGGCTCTTCAGAAGAACACGCAGCCGGTGCAGAAGATAACGATAGTGCCGCGTACCATGGGAGCATTGGGCTACACCATGCAGATGCCGGACGAGGAGGAAAAGTACTTAAACAGCCGCGACGAGCTGCTCGATCAGATCACCGTATTCTTAGCCGGACGCGCGGCGGAGGAGATAGTCTTTGACACCATGACAACAGGCGCTGCCAACGACATCGAGCGCGCGACGGACATGGCTCGCAAGATGATAACCATGTTCGGCATGAGCGACCGCTTCGGGCTTGTGGGTCTTGAGAGCATCGAGAACCGCTATCTTGACGGGCGCAGCGTTGCAAACTGCTCCGAGGAGACAAAGACGGAGATAGATAACGAGCTTGTCCGCGTGATGAAGGAGCGGTATGAGATCGCAAAGCAGCTGCTTCGCGACAACCGCGACGCGCTCGACGAGATCTCGGAATTCCTCATCGACAAGGAGACCATAACCGGCGACGAGTTCATGACGATCTTCGACCGCGTGCGCGCTGATAGGGAAAAACCGGCGGCAGAAGCCGAGGCTGAAGGCGAGTCTGACGGCGCTGATGCGTAAAAAAGAGAAAATTTAGCATAAAAACGCAGAAATTTGTGATAAACACTTGACAAACAGAAGATTTTGTACTAAAATGTGATTGTATTTTTGGCGGAGCGTTCCGTCATGATATATATATATTAACAAAGCAGAAGGAGGATAATATCCATGAACAAGCAGGAATTAATTTCAGCAATCGCTCAGAATGCAGAGATATCAAAGGCAGACGCAGGTAAGGCTTTAGCAGCTACGATCGACGCGATCACAAAGGCTATGGCAAAGGGCGATAAGGTTCAGCTCGTTGGCTTCGGTACATTCGAGGTAAGAGAAAGAGCAGCAAGAACGGGCAAGAACCCGAGAACAGGCGAGGCTATCAAGATCGCTGCTTCAAAGGTTCCGGCATTCAAGGCTGGTAAGGCTCTTAAGGACACAATAAACGGCTAAGACATAAAAGCGATAAGACCGGGTTGGACAAACAGCCCGGTCTTATGTTTATGGAGAAAAAATATGCGTATAGATAAATATTTAAAGGTATCGCGGCTCATCAAGCGCCGCTCGGTGGCAAACGAGGCGTGCGACAGCGGCAGGATCGCCGTCAACGGCAGACCGGTAAAGGCGTCCTATGATGTGAAGGTCGGCGATGTCATTGAGATAACCCTGGGCGAGCGCGTGAACAAATATGAGGTGACCGGCATCGCCGAGCATGTCTTAAAGGGCGACGCCGCGTCGCTTTATAAGCCGCTTTAGGGGAATAAATACCGCCCTGCGTGAATATGTATAGAACAAACATTTACGGGAGGCGGGTATTATGGCAAGGACTGAGGCTGCGGCAAAGCACACGATAATGCTTGAGGAGCGGTGCAGCATGACGCTTACGGGCGTGAAGGAGGTAACGGCGTTCTCGGATAACTCCGTTGTGCTTGTGACGACGGCGGGAGGGCTCACGATAGGCGGAAAAGGGCTTTCGATAAGTCGGCTCAACACCGATACCGGCGAGCTTTTTGTCTCGGGCGAGGTGAGCCTGATGAAATATGCGGCACCAAAGCGGCGCGGCGGGCTGCTTGAGGGGCTGTTTAAATGAGCGCGGCACTCCGGGCGTTCTTATATTCATTCATATCCGGCGCGGCGGCTCTGGCGCTCTGGGATGCGCTGCACGGGCTGCGGCGCGCGTTTTTTCGCGGCTTTTTCGGCAACCTCATACTGGATATACTCTGGTGGTGTGTGGCTGTCACGCTGTTTTTAAGCACGGTCTGGAGCGTGTCGGAGTGGCGGATACGGTTTTTTGAGATCGCGGCGCTGATCATCGGCGCCGCGCTGTGGCGCAGCTCATTTTCGCGGCCTTTAAGGCGGTTATCTGAGTGGATTTTCGGTTTTCTGCGCAAAATATTTATATTTATTTTCAAAATCCTCTTGACACCGGCGCGTTTTTCGGTTAAAATCTTAACAGGATATTATGGGAAGAAAAGGACGAATAGATGAGAGGGCGGATGATATGAAATTTATATCTGGCAGAGCGGTACGGTTTCTGATACGGCACCAGCGCCCGATAATTATCTGGGCGGTGATAATAGTCTCGGGGATCATGGTATTCCGCGGGATAATGCAGTATCCGCAGATATCGCGCAACTTCACTCAGGCTGCAGCGCTCACCAAGCGCGCCGAGGACGAAAAGGCGCGCCGCGCCGAGATAGACGACCTGCGTGAAAAGGTGAATACGGACGAATACATAGAGCGTATCGCAAAGGAAAAGCTCGGACTTGTGAAGAGCAACGCGAAGATATTCAAGGATATATCTGAAAACGAATAAAATTAAGCGGATAGAATCGCAAGGTTTTATCCGCATTTGCATTATATAGGAGAGAGTGTTTTTATGCGGAAGGCGGAGAGGAAATCGACTGCGGCGCGCATCCTGCGCGGCAGGCTGATACCGGTGATCGGCGCGGTCATCGTCTTTTTTGTGAGCCTTTCCGTGCTGTATATGGGCGAGCATGTCGGGCTGTCCGATAACGGCGATTTCCGGCGTGTGCTGCTTTCAAATAACATCTCCTACGCCGATGATACGGACTATCACTATCTCTTCAAGGAGGAGTATGTGATGGACAAGCTCGATACGGACAATGTCTTTACTGCGATGTGGACGGCGTGGGCAAGCAATGCCGGGGAGGAGATCTATTCCTCGCCGCATTTCCTGCTCATAAAGATATCCAAGGAGCTGAATGTCATAGCAAACGCTGTTACCGGCGCGCCGCTTCACAGCTACAGCATATTCTGGCTGGCGCTTTTATATATATTCATGCTCACCGTCGCGGCGTTCGTGATCTTCACCTTTTTTGCCGACGAGAAGCCCAAGGTGCAGGCGGCGGTATTTTTGCTCTTTATCTTCATGTTCTGCGACGCGGGCTATCTTCTGTATTTCAACTCGTTCTATGGCGAGCCGCTGCAATATACGGCGCTTTTGATGCTCATTTCGTTCGGTATGCTGATCTATAAAAGACCTACCGTTCCGAAGGTCGTGGGCTTTTATATCGCGCTATATTTCTTTGCCGGCGCGAAGCTTGCGAATATCCCGTACTCGCTTT
The DNA here is from genome assembly GCA_946531785.1 of uncultured Oscillospiraceae bacterium. GTDB lineage: Bacteria > Bacillota > Clostridia > UBA1381 > UBA1381 > Ornithomonoglobus. Next base: position 3,542 of record CAMNAT010000025.1, on the reverse strand, counting down.
TAGTGGCGCTTCTGGCGATACTCATTTCCATGATGCGGCGCGATAAGCTGTTTAAGATCGGGGTGATCGTCTGCGCGGTGAGCGGCATCTTCAGCATAGTCGGGCTTTACAGCTCCATACCGCAGTGGATGGATCGCGACACGACCTATCAGGCGGTGTTCTTCGGCATAACCAAGAACAGCGAGGATCCCGAAAGCGACCTCAAAGAGCTGGGCGTTGATGAAAAATACGCCGTCCTTGCCGGTACTCACGCTTATATGGACGGCGACGAGTACCCGATAGATATAACGACAGAGGAATTTGAGCGCGGGTTCTATGACAAGGTCGATAAGGTCGGGATAACCGCGTTCTGGCTGCGGCATCCGCTGCGGTTCACCCGGGAGCTTGCGATGGCGATAGAGAATTCGGCATATATCCGCCCGCCGGTCGTCGGCAATTCAAAGACGGTGCCGATGGAGCTCACAAATAAGTGGAGCGGCTGGTCGCGGCTGCGTGCGTCGCTGCGGTTTTTGTTCGAGCCGTGGGTGATATTTGCCGCGTTCCTCCTGATAACCGGGTATATGATATTTATAAATATATTCTATATCCATAACCACAGGATAGAAACGCCTGAGAAAAAGTATATGATAGCAAGTCTTGACATACTCATCCTCGGGCTGTGGATAAACCTGATGCTGCCCGTCATCTGTAACGGTGAGGGCGACATCACCAAGCACATGTTCCTGTTCACGAACTGTATCGACATACTGTTTCTGGTGCTGATACTGGGTATCGTGAACATGCCGCTGAAGCAGATGATAAGACCCGTTCTTGTGCTCGCGGTGCTGTCGGGGATATTCTATATACATTTCCCAAAGCACGGCATGACCTTCGGCAGCATAGGCGGCAGGCCGATAGAGTGGGAGATACAAGCTGAGCTTGACGGCGGGCGCAGGCTGATAGTTACGCGCGAGCCGGTGGCGTATCTGCCGTTCGATGATGACAATAACCGGTGGGAGTATTCAGATCTGAGAGCGTGGCTCAACAGCGGCTTCCTCGATGAGTTCACCGACGCTGAGCGCGCGCGGATCGAGGACAGCGAAAACCTCGTACCGCTCGACTATATGAGCCGGAGCGAGGCGGACAGCGGCTATCACACTCATTACTGGAACTTCACGCGCAGCATGGCGGGCGATATGGGCAGGACGGCGTATGTAAAGCGCGTAACAGACAGGGTGTTTTTGCCGACGCTCGATATGATGAAGGATATAGATGTTCCGTCCGCGTACTGGATACTGTGTCCGTACACGAGCAACGATTTTATGCAGCGGTTCGTAAATGATGACGGCTTCGTGCTGCATACCGATGTAAGGAACGAAAAGGGCGTGCGCGCGGCGCTCATAATAAAACCGGAGGGTAACTGATGGAAACAAGGATTTTAGGTACAGATGACCGCCGGATAACGGAGGCGGGAGAGATATTGGCGTCCGGCGGGCTTGTCGCGTTCCCGACCGAGACCGTGTACGGTCTGGGCGCGGACGCGTATAACGCGGACGCGGCGGCGCGGATATATCTGGCAAAGGGCAGACCGTCGGACAATCCGCTCATCGTGCATATCTCGGAAATATCTGAGATAGACGCGCTGGCGGAGGATATATCCGATACCGCGCGCGAGCTGATCTCGGCGTTCATGCCGGGGCCGTTCACGATAATACTTAAAAAGAACAGGAATATACCGGACGCTGTGACCGCGGGCATGGATACGGTGGCAATACGCTGCCCGGCGCATCCTGTGGCGCGGCGGCTGATAAAGGCTTCAGGCGTGCCGGTGGCGGCGCCGAGCGCGAATCTTTCCGGCAAGCCGAGCCCGACGACTGCGGCGCATGTGATTGCCGATATGACAGGGCGTATAGATGCCATAATCGACGGCGGCGCGTGTGATGTGGGTGTGGAGTCCACGATCGTGTCGTGTGCGGGTGAGCATCCGGTTTTGCTTCGCCCGGGCGGCGTGACCTTTGACGAGATATGCGAGATCGCGCCGGATGCGATACTTGACAAGAATGTGCTGAACTCCATCGGCGAGGGCGAGCAGCCGCTGTGCCCGGGTATGAAGTATAAGCATTATTCGCCCGATGCAGAGGTGACGGTCGTTGAGGGCGGGCTTTTGGCGGTGAAGGCGAAAATAGACGAGCTGCTCTATGAGAACAGAGACCGCGTATGCGGCGTGCTCACCATGAGCGATAACGCCTATGACAGCGCCATCCTGCTCCATGGCGGCGACAGCAACCGCGAATATGCAAAAAATCTGTTTTCGAGCCTGCGCGAGTTTGACCGCCTTGGCGCGGAGGTAGTGTTCGCGGAATTCGAGGCGCGTGACGGCTACGCGCTCGCGGTGCGGAACCGGCTGTATAAAGCCGCGGCACAAAAAGTTATAAGAGTATGAAAATTTTACCGCCCTCTTGACTAAGCTGGCGGAAAATGTTACAATATAATCATGTTAGTATAGAATTTTCGGAAGTGAAGATATATGAAAAACAGCTTTAAGGCGTTTATCGCCTTTGTTCTTGCATTTATAATGATGCAGGGCGTTTATGCCGCACCGGGCGTATATTTGAAGCCGGGCGAGCTGCGCGGCGGCTCGATAGCATCCGGAAACATGGATCCCCGTGTGCAGGTGACGCCGAAGCCGGAAAAGACAACACCCACGCCAAAGCCGACCCCGACGCCGGAGCCGTTTTATTCCGATGTCCCGGAGGATGCGTGGTATTATTCCGCGGTAAAGGCTGTAACTCAGAAAAAATATATGGACGGCACTAACGATGCGGCGGATGAGGGGCTCAACTTTGAGCCCAACGGAAAGCTGACGCGCGCTATGTTCGTCACGCTGCTCTATCGTATTGCCGGCTCGCCGGCAGTGGCAAAGGCGACACCTACCCCGAAGCCGACGGCAACGCCGAAGCCGTCCGGGGATGAGGACGAAGCAGAGCCTTCTGCAACGCCCGGGGCGACGGAAAAGCCTGCAAAGGCACCTGTGTCATTTACGGATGTAAAGGATGATATGTGGTACAGCGACGCGGTAGCGTGGGCAACGGCGGCAAAGATCGCAGACGGCACCGACAGCAAGAGGTTTTCACCGGATAAGAATATAACCCGCGAGCAGGCGGTGGTGATGCTTTACCGATATGCGAAATATAAAAAGACAGACACCTCCAGGGAGGCAAATCTGCTGAAGTATAAGGACTATGCCAAGATCGGCGAGTATGCCATAGATGCGTTCAGCTGGGCGTGCGGAATGGGCATAATCGAAGGAGCGGGCGACACCAAAAGGCTCGACCCGACCTCGGGAATGACCCGCGCGCAGGTGGCGAAGATGATCGCGACCTATACCGGTGACATGCCCAAGGCGACGGAAAAGCCAAAGGCGACAGACGCTCCCAAGTCAACGGCAAAGCCCAAAGCAACTGAGGCACCCAAGTCAACGGCAAAGCCCGCGGCGACAGCGGCACCCGGTTCAACGGCAAAGCCCGCGGCGACAGCGGCACCCGGTTCAACGGCAATGCCTG